>JAFUZB010000340.1 GCA_017476845.1 Clostridia bacterium | reverse complement strand
GCTGTCTGCACATAACAAGCGTTTCCCAGGTCGATCCCTGTCTACGGAGGGAATAGTAGGCGATCTTTCTCCCGTTTGCAAGACGTATCATTGACGCGCGGGAAAATACTGAATCTGCGTGGGATCCAGGGTACTATCCTCGGCAATCTTTTGGAGAATGCGCTCCCTGTCCTCCCCCTCGGCCACCACCGGGTGACAGTCGTTGATGCCGCTTTGCGCAAGGGAGCTTGTGAGGATCGGCACCATCTCCACAGACACCCCGGTGTATGCCCCATCCGTGAAATACAGCGTCACGCGCGCCAGGGCCGCATCAAAGGTTGTCAGATCGATCGTTCCGCCAAAGACCAGATTGCCCAGGCTCCACACGACCGGGACACCTTGCACATTCTCTATGCCCTGCACTACATGCGGATGCCCGCCGATCACCAGGTCCGCGCCGCACCGCACGGCCTCCGCCGCCATCTCCTCCTGGAGCGCATTGTGCGTGGCACTGTACTCTGTCCCCCAGTGGCAGGTGTAGATGACCACATCGCACCCCGCCTCCCGAAGTGCCCGGATATCCGTCTCGATCTGGCCTTTCCCCCGCAGATAGGTCGTCTCCCGAATGCCCGCAAACCCGACCCGCACGCCATTCTTTTCAAACACCCAGGTGTACCCGTACCCCGAATAGGGAATTCCCGCCTCCTCCAGGGCCTGACGCGTGCTCTTCTTTCCCGCCTCGCCATAGTCGATATAGTGATTGTTGGCAAGGTTCACATGCTCCACGCTTCCCTCCTGAAGGATCCGAGTATATTCCGTCTTCCCCCGGAAGCGGTAGAGCTTTTCCGTCTGCTCCCCTGCCTTGGAGTCCTTGAGCACGCCCTCGAGATTGACCATGGTCAGGTCATCGGTCGCAAACAGTTCCGAAAGTCCCGAGAAGGGCCAGTCCATCCCATACTTTTCCACAAGCATAGGAAAGGCATTCTCCTTCTTTTGCCAGGCCTCGCGCGTCCCAAGTACCGCATCCCCGCCGATGGTCAGTACCAGCTTTTCCTCCCTTTGCACTTCCTCGGGCAGCACCGGCATGATGTCCTCCCAGCCGGTAAACAAAGCCTCCGCAAAGACTTCCGTCGGCTCCGCTTCCGCCTGGGCGTCCGTCTCCCGCTGCTTTTCTTGCGCTTTCCAGTAATTCTCCGCCTGCGGTGTCCGCCCTGCGCGCACGTCCTGCGCCTGGGCCCTTCGCACCTCGGGGTCATCCAACACGATCACCCGGGTATGATACGGAAGATGCGTCCACAGAAACCAGCTGTCCACGCCCGTATCCGACTGTGCCGGGACCCTGATGCACCCGTGGGACGCCTTCTGCCCCAGGGACTCGGTCTGAGCCGCATAGTCCGCATAGCGGCTGACCAAAGTGTAACCCACCGAATGGATAAGGTTCCCGCCGTCATAGCGGATGGGCAGCTCATAGTGATATCCGCTGTCCGTGAAATCGTCCACACGGCGCTGCGTTAGGAAGGCACCGGATGCGGTCTCCCGGATCAGCCGATCCTTGGCCACAAGGCCTGTGGAGATGGGGAGTGTGGCTATCACACTTCCCTTCTCAAACACCTGCATGGTCTGGTTGCGCTTGTCGATGAGAAGACCATACCTGCTGCTTGGACGCACCACCTTGAGGACTTTGCGCGGAACATAGCCCGTGATTCTTTCGCCGTCCTCATGCTCCCAGGCCGTAATGTATGCCCAATTCTCGTCTATCTCCAGCACCTCCAGCGCCTGGCTCTGCCCGTGCAGCGTGCCCAGCACCCGGCTGCTTCTGCTCTTCTCCTGGTACACCTTCTGATGGCTCGTTTCGCCGATGTCCACGACGACCGACGGCTTTTGCATGATCTCCCAAATCTCCGCTTCCGTCATCCCGTCCTCGGGAAGAACCGCACCTGTCACCTCAAGGGGATCCTCCGGAGCCTGTGCGTCCGAAATTGAAAGCGGAAAGGACGCACTGTATCCGGGATTGTCCGGACAGGCAAAATGCAGCTCATACTTCCCCTCCGGGAGCGTCTTGGACTGCGCGCCGTCCCAGCGATACACAAAGGGCGTATCCCGCTTGACCGGGATATTTCTCGTGTAGAGCACCTTATCCTTGCCGCGCGGCGTAACCGTCATCTGGACAAAGCCGGATGAGCGCGTGGTCAGCAGCTCCACAAACCAGTCCGATCCGCGATAGAGCGTGTCTGCGGAGGGGAGGGCAAAGAGCAAGGCCTGACGGCTCTTTCCCGTCGTGAAGGTGCCCGCCTGCTCCTCGACTTGTCCATCCTCGGATGTGAAGAGGGCTGTGTAGGTATACTTCACATTGAAATGCCCGATCCGCCTGCTGTTATCCGAGAGACCGTCAAAGGTAAAGTGGTTGGTCCCCGCCCGGACAGGCAGGGAGAGATGCGTATACTCCAGATACCGGTCCGAGAGCGTCATCTCCAGCATGCCGTCTGTATCGGACGTCACCTCAAATGCATTCTCGGTGTAGCCTGTGACCTTATCCGGGAAGCGGACCTCCAGGGCCAGACCGCACAGGGGCCATGCCAGCAGGAAGCAAAGGAAAAGTAGAGATGACAACAGCGTATTCCGGAATCGGATCATAGGGTACCTCCTGGAAATTTCAGTACGTATATCAAGACGCACGAGAGATGCCCGAGGTTACGCGAGAGATTGACAATATTGTAACAAATTCATGCAGCGGGCTGGCACATCCCGCCTTGCAGATACGCCCACGAGAAGCACACCTGCACCCTTCCATGTCATTCTCTACTAATTATAAGTTCTACTTTCTGTCTTACTCGTTGTCTTACGCCCCGCCTCCGTGTCATATCCATTGGCCGTGCTTATGGGTTCGGTCCGGATGTCTCCCACGCCGATGCATTCCCTCCGGGCACTGGATGTTCCCTCCCCGATGTTTCCCGTCCCGGTCACGTCCCACACATGAAGTGCTCCTCCCCCTCCCTTGGCAGACGGCAGAGAACAAAGGCATGGAAAAACACGCTTTTTCGGGACGAAAGGCGCTGTGTGTCGCATTGACGCTCTTTTTCGTGTGTGCTATACTCGCCGCGGTGGGGCGGAGAACTGCCCCATGGAAAGAGGTTGATTCACATGGCGAATGTTGATCTGTCCAAGTACGGCATCCAGGATGCCCAGGAAATCATTTACAATCCTTCCTACGAGGATCTGTTCCGTGACGAAATGGATCCCTCCCTCGAAGGCTTTGACAAGGGTCAGCTCACCGAGCTGGGCGCTGTCAACGTCATGACCGGCATCTACACCGGCCGTTCCCCCAAGGATAAGTACATCGTTGTCGACGACAACTCCAAGGACACCGTTTGGTGGACCACCGATGGTTACAAGAATGATAACCATCCCATGACCCAGGAAGCCTGGACCTCCGTTCTGGCCAGCGCCAAGAAGCAGCTCTCCGGCAAGAAGCTCTACGTCGTGGATGCCTTCTGCGGTGCCAACAAGGACACCCGCATGGCCGTCCGCTTCGTGATGGAAGTCGCCTGGCAGGCACACTTTGTCCGCAACATGTTCATCAAGCCCACCGAGGAAGAGCTTGCTGACTTCACCCCGGACTTCATCGTCTACAATGCCTCCAAGGCCAAGTGCGAGAACTACAAGGAGCTCGGCCTCAACTCCGAGACCGTGGTCGCCTTCAACATCACCAGCCGTGAGCAGGTCATTCTCAACACCTGGTACGGCGGCGAGATGAAGAAGGGCATGTTCTCCATGATGAACTACTATCTGCCGCTCAAGGGCATTGCCTCCATGCACTGCTCCGCCAACACCGATATGGAAGGCAAGAACACCGCCATCTTCTTCGGTCTGTCCGGCACCGGCAAGACCACCCTTTCCACCGATCCCAAGCGTCTGCTCAT
>JAFUZB010000339.1 GCA_017476845.1 Clostridia bacterium | reverse complement strand
AGTATGCACAGGCGTTGGATCTGCTGGATGCGATTGAGAACAATACCGACTGGGAGGATCCTCAGGAAGAAGAACTTGGTCTATAACCTTAACCGGTCCTGCCTATGCTGTTTCTTCAAAGTGCGAATGAAGGGAGTTTATTGCTATGCGCTATCGTGCCCTTGGCGGATTCATCGTGCTGATGTTTGTATTGGTGCAGTTTATCCTTCCGGAAGGTTATGCCCAAGCCGCAGGGGATACCACTCCTGTTTCCAAGCAGCTTTCCGAAGAGCGTGAGACTGCATCCACAGGCCTGGATGAAATCGATGAAAGACGGCTGCGCACTGTCTCTGCCGGTTTGGAAAATCTGGTGGGTGAGCTGCAATGGGATGAAGCGGTTGCCTATCTGGATAGCGCGCTCCTTCGGTATCCCAACCTGGAAGGGGCGCTCATGGACATGAAGCAGACCCTCTATCTGCAATGGGTTGCTTACGGTGAGACAAATCAGGTGCTAGATGACGGTCTGTCGGCGTTGAAAAGCGCGAGAGAAAATCTGCATGGAGAAGTGCTGGATCGGGTACTGGATGCAGTGTATGGTTGGGCAGAATACACGGAGAATGCAGGGAATTATGTATCTGCACTCACGCTGTATACGGCATTGGCGGACGCTCGGAATTTGAACGGAGCCATATCCCGTGTACAGTATGCCTATGCATTGCAACTGAAGGAAGAGGCGGACTATCTGCAAGCTATTGAAAACTTTACGGCAGTAAAAGGCTATCTTGATGCGGCAGACCAAATCAAGGACTGTACCTACTTGCAGGCACAAGTGCTTTTGGATGCGGGAGATTATGCAGGGGCGCATGAATTGTATGCCTCCATCTTCGGATACAAGGATACGGCGAAAAAGATCATAGAATGTCACTACGTCGAAGCAGTTTCGCTAAAGGAGTCGGGGAAGGGCGAGGACGCCTTACCTATTTTCCACAGCATCATAGACTACAAAGACGTAAAGCAGATCTTGGCCGAGGACGTGCAGATGGCCGATGCGATGGACGCGTGGCGTGCCGGGATACAGCCTGGAGAGGTGATCCGTTACGGGCATGCGGTGAAGACCGCAAATGAACTTGAATGGCTTGTGCTTGATACGGATCCCTCTAGACAAGCACTTCTGGTCCTTCAGCAGACGGACATGGAGCTTGGGAAGTTTATGGATTACACCTCCGTACATCCTACCTGGCATCTCTCCACTGCTCGGAGCTATCTGAACGATGCCTATCTTCAAGAGCACTTTACGCCCAATGAAATCGAAGGTATTTGTCTGACCTATATCAAGGCTGAGAAGAATCCCGATTCCTCTTTTTCCCCCGGAAATGACACGGAGGATCAGCTGTTTCTTCTTTCGATGCAAGAGGCAGAAAAATACGCAGACGTGATCAAGAGCAATCAGCCATTTCTGGTAAGAACACCCTATTGGACAAGATCACCGGGAACCACGCACGGATCAATCGTGTGCTATGCTTTTTCCGCGAAAGGGGAATCCTCACAGCAAAGTGCAGTGATAGTGGGGTACCTTCGGCCGGCAATGTGGGTGATGTGGGACATGGTGACACACTAAGCGGGATAAAGGAGAGTGGGAAACATGAGAAAATTATTGGTGGCGGTACTTTTCTTCTTATCCTTGCCTTTGTCAGTCTATGCCCTGTCTGAACCGGATGTCATT
>JAFUZB010000338.1 GCA_017476845.1 Clostridia bacterium | reverse complement strand
CCTGGTATGCTTTCTCCTGCCCGGAGGGAACCATCGCGCGAAGTCTCCCGAAGGCGATTACACACGAAGGAGAAAAACCATGACAACAAGAATGATTGCACTTTGTACCGCGCTTCTGCTCTTCCTGACCCCGCTTGTGGCGGGCGCCGAAGCCGCTTCCTCCGCACCTGACACGACCACCTCTGCCACACAGACGCTTACCGGAAAGGGCGGAAAGCCCCAGCGCGGTCCTGCCCGCAATGCAGATGCAAACGCCGGCAAGCAGGAAGACACCCCAACCCCTTCCGTCCCCGAGACCAGTGAAGAGGGTGAGACTGCACCTGCATCCCCGGAAAAGCCTCAGCAACAGGAAAACACCGACAGCACCGGGAAACGCCAGGCGGGCAGAGGCAAAGCCGAGACTGGCAGCCAGACTGCAAGGACCGGAAAGAGCCCTGAGGGAGCAAAGGGAACGCAGAAGTCAGGCACTGCCCCGGCCGAAGGGAAAACCGGCAGCACGGCAAAATCTTCGGATGCCCAGGGTCGGGAAGCCTTTGTAAAGCTCCTCCTGGACAATGGCCTGATTGACCAGACGACCTATGACGCCATCATCAAGTGGCTGAGTGCATCTGGGACTGGAAGCAAGACCTGATCGCCATACCAACTCGGGGGACTGCCGCAAAGGCAGTCCCCCGTCTTTCATAAGCGCATACGGCGCAGGTCCTCCACGATCTCCGGAAGGATGCGCAGCACCTCATCGATTTCCTCCTGCGTATTTTCCCGCCCCACCGTCATGCGAAGTGAGGCATGCGCTGTGTCGCGATCGCGTCCGATGGCCATGAGCACATGGCTCGGATCCAAGCTTCCGGCCGTGCATGCGCTGCCCGCAGAGGCAGCGATCCCGGCCAGGTCCATGCGAAGCAGCAGCGCTTCCCCCTGAATGCCAAGGAAGGAGAGATTCAGATGACCGGGGAGCCTGTGCGTTTGTGGCCCATTCACAAGCACCCGGTCCACTTTTTCCAGAATCCCCGCCTGCAGCCGGTCGCGCAGTCCGCTCACCCGCAGTGCCTTCTCCTCCATCTCTTCTGTTGCCTCCCGGAGCGCTTCGCCAAGGCCGACAATGCCCGGAAGATTCTCCGTACCGGCCCGCAGGTGGCGCTCCTGCTCCCCGCCGTGAAGGAGACGTTCCATGACGGTCCCCTTCTTGATGTAGAGGGCGCCCATGCCCTTGGGGCCGCCAAACTTATGGGCGCTCAAGGAGAGCATATCTACGCCGAGTGACTGCACATCCACCGGGATGGCGCCCACCGCCTGCACCGCATCGGTGTGAAAGAGCGCGCCGTCTGCATGCGCAATCTCCGCGAGCTCCGCAATCGGCTCAATCGTTCCGATCTCATTATTTGCCATCATGATGGAGACCAATGCGGTATCCTTCCGCATGGCCTTCTGAAGATCTCCCGGGGAGACAAAGCCCTCCGCATCCACCGGGAGGTAGGTTACCTCCCAGCCCTGCTTTTCCAGCCACTGGCAGGTGTGCAGCACGGCATGGTGCTCAATTGCACTCGTCACGATATGGCGCCCCCGAGCAGAAGAGGCGAGCGCACCGCCCTTGATGGCCCAGTTATCGCTCTCCGTGCCACCGGATGTAAAGTATATCTCCTGCGCGCTCGCACTTCCGAGTGCATGCTGCACCTGCCTGCGCGCATTCTCCACCGCTTTTCTCGCATCTCTGCCCGTGGAGTGGATGCTGCTGGCATTGCCGTAGCATTCGCTGAAATACGGAAGCATCGCCTGCAGCACGGAAGGTGTGACAGGCGTGGTGCCCGCATGATCCAGATAGATTCGATCCATTACGCTTTCCTCTCCGGCTGTGCAAACTTGCGCTCATCCAGGACATCCCTTAGGGTGATGGTGTTCAGCAGCATATCGATCTGTTCGGTCAGATAGACCCACACAGGCCGCGCCGGGCAGTTGAATGCCCCCTGGCAGTTGTCCGCATCCTCCACACACTTGGTAAAGGTGATCGGGCCTTCTGTAGCCCTGATGATATCCCCCAGGGTGATCTCCTCTGTCGGCTTGGCCAGCATATAACCGCCGTTGGCTCCGCGCACGGTCTTCACCAATCCCGCCCGCCGAAGCTGTCCCAGAAGCTGCTCTAAGTACTCCATGGGAACACCGATGCCCTGCATGGCTTTCAGATTTCTGACCCCATCATGCTCATGCACTGCCAGATCGTGCATGGCATACAGGGCGTACTGGCCCTTGGTGGAAAGCTGCATCGAGATCCCTCCCGTCAAACGTGTTCGTTTCGGATTATACCGCGACAGCGGCAAAAGGCAAAGCTATGCTTTCTTCTTGTGCGTGGTATAATGCCTTTGAGGTGACCCGAATGACCCGTTTGCTCTCTCTCCTGCTCCTCCTTACCCTGCTCCTTCCGCTCCTTCCCCTTCCCTCCCTCGCAGAGAGTGAGGGTGAAATCGTCATCTCCGAGGTGATGGCCAGCAACGGCACCTGGAGCGGCGGACACGCCTATGACTGGATTGAGCTGCACAATACAGGGACAAAGAGTGTGGATCTCTCTGGCTGGGGCCTGAGCGATTCCCCGAAAAAGCCCATGAAATGGACCTTCCCGGAGGGAACCCGTCTGAAGGGGAACAGCTATCTTCTCGTCTACTGTACAGGCGAAGAGATGGCCAAGGGCAAAGACAGCACCTTCTATGCGAACTTCAAGCTCTCCACCAGCGGTGATGATGCCATTCTCTCCGACGAGGACGGACAGACAGTCTGTGCCCTCTCCTTCCCCGCGCAATACGGAAACATTTCCTACGGCATTCCCGCCTCCGGAGGTGACTACGGCTACTTTGAAAGCGCAACCCCGGGAAAGAAAAACGAGGCGACCGTTTACGCCGCACGCACCTCTTCCCCCGAGATCCTAACGCCCGGCGGCTTCTATGAAGGCACCGTATCCGCCTTTGCAAAAGGCCCTGAGGGGGCTTTGATCCGCTATACCACAGACGGCAGTACCCCGACCGTCAAATCTCCCCTCTTTCCTGAGGCGGGCGTGGAGATCAAGGCCACCACGGCTCTTCGCGTGCGCGCCTTCCGCGACAACGAGGTCCCCAGCGCCACCGTCTCCGCCACCTATCTCATCGGCGAGGATCTCCCGGTCGCCGTAGTCAGCCTGACCACGGATGAGAGCTACCTTTTCGGGAAAAAAGCCGGCGCGCTCGCCAAGGGAACAGGCTCTGTGCCCAACTACGACAAGCCCTATGAATATCCGGTGAACATCGAATACTTTGACGAGGACGGAATGTGCCTCATCAATCAGGTGGGCTCCTTTACCGCCAGCGGGCACAGCGCCAAGCAGAACGCCCAAAAGTCCATCGCCCTGTACGCCCGCAAGGCCTATGGTCCGGAATACTTTTCCTTCAGTCCCTTTCCGAACCGCGACTATGACCAGTACAAATCCATCCTGCTTCGCTCCACCAATTCCGACGCCTACTCCGAGCGCCTGCGGGATGTCGTCTTTACCTCCCTTGCCGAGCCCCTGGACCTGTGCTACCAGGATGCGCGGCCCATCGTGGTGTTTATCAACGGCAAATACTGGGGCCACTATAATCTCAGGGAAAAGATCAACAAGTATATGGTCGCTCAGTGGGAGGGCATCGACCTGGAGGACGAAAAGACGGTAGATGCCATTGATGTGCTGGCACGCACCGGCTCGGATGACTATGTACAGAACGGCTCCAACTTAGACTGGCTGGAGCTGTGCAAGTTCTGCAAGACAAAGGACCTGAATGATCCGGAGAATCTGGCCTGGGTGGATGAGCGTCTGGATATTGATAACCTCTTCACGCACGCGTCCTATGAGATCATCTCCGGCAACAGCGACATCACGAATGTCCGGATGTACCGTGTGCCCGGCGGAAAATGGAAGTATCTCCTTTTCGATGTCGAGGCCAGCTTCGGCTCCGGCTCGGACACCGATGTCACCCCGCTCAACAACTATATCAAGCCCGTCTCCGCCAAGTATGCGGCCTTCCGGCATGAGCCGCTCAATGCCCTGCTCGCCGTTCCCGAGATGAAGGCACGCTTTCTCACCCGCTTTGCAGAAGTCCTGGACAGTTCCTTCCTCTGGCCGTATGTGGAGGCGCATTTCGCGCCCTGGGAGGAGATTTTGGAACAGCTCCTTCCAAGGCACAACCAGCGGTGGTCCAATCTCACCATGAAGCGGTGGCGCACCAACGTCAATGCCACCAAGTACTATGCGCGCGTGCGGCCCAAGAAGATCGTCTCTATGCTCAAAAAGCGCATGAAGCTGACAAATGACGAGGTTGAATTGTACTTCGGTGAAGTGCAGCAGAAGCTCGATACCCTCAACACACTGACCAAGTAAAGGAGAATCTCCGGATGGAAGGCAGGCGCTTTTACTGCCGCAACTGCGGGAAGGTGATGACGGACGGGGATGCCCCAACGGTCTGTCCCAGATGCCAAAGCCGGGATGTACTGCCTATCGGCGCGCGAGACATTCCCCCGCGCCCGACGCCCCCTCCGATCCCGGATGATCCCTGGACAGAGCTGGGAAAGAAAAAGCCCGGCGTCCCAGAGGATCTGGACAATCCGGACACAAGGGAGGATGGTATCCTCCCTTTGACATCTCACCCTTCCTCCCTCTCCCGGGAGGTAAAGGCTTTCATGAAGGAGCTTCGGAAAAAGCGGTAACACTCATCTCTCGCAGGCTTCCCGCGCCTTCTCCATGAGCTCCAGTACCTGCGCATGGGCTCTCGCGGTTCCCGCCGCAACATCGCTTGGCCGGGTAAGGGAGAGCGGCGTTCCGTCAAACTGGGTGACAACGCATCCCGCCTCCTGAAGAATCACGATCGCGGCCGCATAGTCCCACGGCTTGAGCTGATACTCCACATAGGTTACCCCGCATCCGCCTGCCACCTCGCACAGCGCCCACGCTCCGCTCCCCAACGTGCGGATGCCCAGGGACGTATCAAACAGGGAGCGCACGAGGTGAAACAGCGTGTCGATGTGCGCATTGTTGTAGGCCACGCAGCCATAGAAGGCGAGTCCGTCCTCCAGAGGCAGGTTTTCCGGCGCAAGCCGCACCCCGTTGTGATACGCCCCATGCCCGCGCCAGGCCTTGTACATCTCGTCCGTATACGGATTGTAGACAAAGCCTGCCTCCGGCACGCCATCCTTGAGAAGGCCCGCACTCACACAGGACAGATGCAGGTCAAAGAGGAAGTTGGTTGTGCCGTCAATCGGATCTACGATAAAGGCATAGCCTTCGGGCAGCTCCTCCCGGAACTGGTCCTCCTCCTCGCCCATGAAAACGGCTTCCGGAAGAATCTCGGCAAAAGCACACATCAGGTCATGCTGATTCTGCGTATCATACGACGTGACGAAGTTGGAGCGCCCCTCCTTTTTCGCCACGTTTTCCTTCTCCACATGGGCACGCAGCATGTTGCTTCCGGCAGCGCACACCGCGCTCTCCAGTCTTTCCAGGATCGCTTCATTGATCTCCTGCATTTTCCCGTCCTCCCCTGACATTTGCCCTTGCTTTTTCCCTCGGAAGGTTCCAGACCTTCCTTTTTCTTTGGCCTTCTACGATGGCGTGCGGTCGCTTGGGATGACGCTGTACCACACCTCATCACAGATCCCGAGGTTGTTCTTTCCCGCCTGCCTGAGTACGCCTTCCTTTTTCATGCCCGCCTTCGCCATCACGCGGCCCGATTTGGCGTTACGGATATCATGGCAGGCCGCAACCCGGTTCATGTGCGCCTCATCCATGAGATAGTCGATCACCGCCCGGAGAGCTTCCGGCATGATCCCGTATCCCCAGTATTTTCTTGACATGCAGTAGCCTATCTCAGCTGCGGATATCTCCTCGCGGAGCTTTGTCACCGAGATATTCCCGATGACCTCCCCGGTCTCGCGATACACGATTGCCCAGTTGAAAAAATCACCCTGCGCGTACCTCGCGGTCCATATCTCCAGAAGTTTTCGTGTGGCATCCGCATCCGGGTGCACAGGCCAGGTCAGGAACTTTGTCACCTCCGGGTCGGAGGCCCAGTTTCTGTACATAGGCTCCGCATCCTCTACAGTGAAGCGT
>JAFUZB010000337.1 GCA_017476845.1 Clostridia bacterium | reverse complement strand
TGTGTCATGACGTCCATGTGAAGTAGACCGAGGAAACCACACCGAAAACCATAGCCCAGCGCGACAGAAGTTTCCGGCTCAAAGGTGAGGGCCGCATCGTTCATGCGAAGCTTTTCGAGCGCTTCCTTGAGCGCAGGGTAATCAGCACCGTCAGCGGGATAGATACCACAGAAGACCATGGGCGTGACCTGCTTATAACCGGGAAGCGGTTCCGCAGCGGGACGGCTGCTGTCGGTGATGGTGTCGCCCACCCGTGTATCACGCACATCCTTGATCGAAGCAGCGACATAGCCGACATCGCCAGGATACAGTGCTTCGCAGGGGGCGTAGCTGGGAGAAAAAGTACCGACTTCGACCACATCAAACTCACCGCCGGTTGCCATTAGCCGCATGCGCATTCCCGGACGGATGATACCCTCCTTGACACGGATAAAGCAGATGGCTCCTTTGTAGTTATCATAGAAGGCATCAAAAATGAGTGCCTTCAGGGGGACGTTCTCATCGCCTTCAGGAGAAGGCACATGTTTGACAACCGCCTCCAGCACGGCTTCGATGTTTTCGCCGGTTTTCGCAGAGATGCAGGGAGCGAAGGAAGCATCCAATCCGATGACATCCTCGATATCCTGCCGAACCACCTCGGGCTGTGCGCTGGGAAGATCAATCTTATTGATCACCGGAATGATTTCCAGATCGTGATCTAGGGCCATATAGCAGTTGGCAAGGGTCTGTGCTTCGATTCCCTGGGTTGCGTCAACCACAAGAATTGCGCCTTCACATGCAGCAAGCGCACGGGAGACCTCATAGGTAAAGTCCACGTGACCGGGGGTGTCGATCAGATTGAGTTCATAGGTTTCCCCGTCCTGGGTGGTGTAATTCATGCGCACGGCTTTACTCTTAATGGTAATCCCACGCTCGCGTTCCAGATCCATGGAGTCAAGAATCTGTTCGACCATTTCTCGCTTGGCGAAAACACCTGTCTTTTCAAGCAGGCGATCGGCGAGTGTACTTTTGCCGTGATCAATATGGGCAATAATGCAGAAATTCCGGATTTTACTGATGCGGTCTGCCATGTGCGGAGATTCCCTCCTGTTATTCGGTCTTTTCCTTCTGTCCGATTTTTCGCTCAGTCCCTTGGCGGAGACGCTGTATATTGCCATGGTGCCGCCAGATGCAAAGTGCGGCGATGGCGATAGCCCAAAGAATGATCAGCCAGTTGCCGCCCGAATAGAACACGGATACAAGGATGGCAAACAGCGTGACGAGCACCATGGAGCCAACGGAAATATAGCGGCACACTGCGATGACGGCAATGCACACAAGAATAGAAATCACGCCAGCGACAGGGAAGGTCGTGAGCACGACGCCGCAGGAAGCAGCAACGCCTTTTCCGCCCTCCATATGAAAGAAGACGGGCCAGTTGTGCCCTATGATACATGCGAGTCCTGCGACCATGGCGTAGGAGAGATCACCGCCGATCCACCAGCCGATCCCACAGGCGAGAAGGGCTTTGGCGAAATCGCCAAAGAGGGTCACAAGGCCATACTTCAGTCCCATCGTGCGAAGTACATTGCTTGCCCCCGTAGAGCCGCTTCCGACTGTATGCAGGTCGGGACCGTGGGAAAGCTTGGACAGAATGATGCCCACCGAGACAGAACCCAGCAGGTAAGCCAGCACAGCGACAAGGATATACTTCACGATATCTGTCATGAGTCTTCACGCTTTCTTTCCCGCAGAATCATACGTACCGGCGTGCCGGTAAAGTCAAATGATTTGCGGAAGTAGTTTTCCAGGTAGCGCTCATAGGAGAAGTGCATGAGCTTTTCGTCGTTGACGAAGAAGATAAAGGTAGGAGGATTCACCGATTGCTGCGTGACATAATAGAGCTTTAGTCGTCTGCCATTGGTAGCAGGAGGCTGAAGATCGGCTGTAGCGTCGTGGAGGATATCGTTGAGTATCCCTGTAGGGATGCGCTTGCAGGACTGTGCCCAGACGCGGTCGACCATATCGAGCACGGTATGAACCCGCTGTCCGGTCATGGCAGATAGGAAGAGGACAGGGGCATAGTCCATGAATTTCAGATCCTCAAGGACCTGCTTCCGGAACACTTCCATCGTATTGGTATCCTTGACGACGAGATCCCATTTATTCACAACGACGATCGCTGCTTTTCCCTCTTCATGGATCATTCCCGCAATCTTGGTATCCTGTTCGGTGACACCGTCCTGGGCATCAATGAGAAGCAGAGCAACATCACAGCGCTCTATAGCTGCGATGGACCGGAGGACCGAATAGCGCTCCAGACTGGCATCCTCTATGGCACTTTTGCGCCGGATCCCTGCGGTGTCGATAATATTGTAGGTGGTTCCATCTGGGGCGGTAAACTGTGTATCAATCGCATCTCTGGTCGTGCCCGCGATGTCGGAGACCATTGTTCGCTCCTGACCGAGTAGACGATTGACAAGAGAGGATTTGCCGACGTTGGGACGACCTACCACAGCAAGCTGTACAGGGCGGTTTTCTGTGTCCTCCTGCACATTTTCCGGAAAGTACGAGCAGATGGCTTCGAGCACATCCCCAAGCCCCATCATATTGGCTGCACTCAGGGCAAGGGGATCCCCGAGCCCAAGCTCATAGAACTCATAGATCGCATCATTGAGCTTGATATCATCAATCTTATTGATACAGAGAATGACCGGCTTTTTGGTCTTGCGAAGGAGAGAGGCCACCTCTCGGTCATCGTCTGTCAGTCCCTGCCTGCCGTCGCAGAAAAGGCAAATGACATCTGCAGTATCGATGGCAATCTGTGCCTGATGGCGCATCTGAGAAAGAAGAACATCATCGGAGTGCACGTCGATACCGCCTGTATCAATCAGGGTAAAGAGGTGATTTTGCCATTCTACATCCACATAGATGCGGTCGCGGGTGACGCCCGGAATATCTTCGACGATGCTGATTCTCCGTCCCGCGACTTTATTAAAAAAGGTCGATTTGCCGACGTTGGGGCGTCCAACGACAGCGACAATCGGTTTTGCCATAGTTGCCTCCAAATACATAGTCAAGTGCAGCCGTCCAGGCCTGAGATAGCCCGCCAGAATGCTT
Organism: Clostridia bacterium; assembly: GCA_017476845.1. Taxonomy (GTDB): domain Bacteria; phylum Bacillota; class Clostridia; order Christensenellales; family Aristaeellaceae; genus UBA2943. The sequence goes on along the minus strand of JAFUZB010000337.1, from coordinate 380 downwards.
CACCGGTGTTCTCAACAATATGCAGGGGGGATTTCAGAAGATGTCGTACTTCGTCCACTGTCATATCGTCAAGGAAGAGGTCGCCCTCATTTCGGATCATATTGCGGCAGATCAGATACGCGTCACAGTCTTCATCTTTGAGCTGAGAGACGAGATCCTGACCTGTGATGAGTCCTGTAACCGTCACAGATTCCCCAAAAAAGTGATTGATAATCGGTTTCACCCGAACTGTGGTTCCTTCGGGCTGAAAGGTATCACACCATCGCTGCATGTTTGCAGCGATACTGGTTCCGCAACCGATCACTAGCTTTCGAGGATTCGTTTTTGCAACCGGCTCATCCTCTGCTGCAAACTGAAGATCGGTCTCACCTATTATATCC
>JAFUZB010000336.1 GCA_017476845.1 Clostridia bacterium | reverse complement strand
TCGCAGATACCAACTACTCCAGAAATGAACTTATCAACCTCCTCTTGCGGCACGGGGTTGAGCATGTTGAGATAGAGTGATAAAGCTACCTGTAGCGCAGGTGGATTATACTTTTCTTAAAGATTGGCTGCTTTTCCCTAATATATCGTTGAGAATCGTAAAAGACGGAAGCACAAGTTCGGCTTCCGTCTTCGCTTCGTATTCACTTTTTAGGCTCCCTTCATGAGTTCATGAAAACGTATGTTTGATCAGGATTTGAGGGTTCCCAATTTATTTCCAGTATTTCATCCACCAGGTCAACTATTGTGTTGATTTCTTCATTGCCTATTCCGTTGATGGTCAGGCACTTGCAGCGATAATAACCTGAACGTGTCCTAATATTCACTCGGAACTCCATTTTGAAGCAAAAACATTACCTCCGATTTCAAGAAAAGCCTTGTAAAAACAAAGCTTTTCTTCTTGACAAAATGCGAGTGGATGATTATAATATAACCCCTCGTTATTTTAGAAGGAGGAACCGCTATGGCAAGACCGTACACAGGTAAGATTTCTACTCGGGTCATAGAGAGGAAACAAAAGAATGGCACTATCTACGTCATCGAGGAAAAACGACAGTATAACCGTGAAAAAGGATATACCGAAACCATTGAATCCAACTTGCTTGGTGTAAAAATGAGTGCGGATGGACAGATCGTGAACACGCGGCCCCGTCGAACATTCGTCAACAAGACTGTGACCGAAGTGGATCCTACTGGCAAAGTGACCGCAACCAGAAAACATGTTCGGATGATGGATATTGTGGATCACGTGGCGGATATCTCAGGCATTGATGAGGATATCTATTCATCTACCGACCTGGCAACGGCAAAGAAGATACTGTCAGTGGCACGCTATCTTGTATGTTCTGAAGCGCATACGCTGGCAGGTATCGAAGAATGGCAATACAATCACCCTCTGCCCTACGATGATGGGATCAACAAGGGAATCTACCATGATTTGTTTGTGGATATCGGAAAAGATGAGTCGCTTCAGCAGTCGTTTTTCAAAGCAAGGTTGGATAGAGAAGGCGGAGTTGGATTGTACCTTGCATGTGACTCCAGCACCAGTTCATCTTGCTCGGCGCTGCTGGAAAAGAGCGGCGAACTGCGCTATGGATTCAACAAGTATGAAGATGGACTGCCCACAGTCAAGTTTTTGGTGCTTTTCTCCCTGAAAACCAGGATGCCGGTTTGGTTTACCGAGCTCCCCGGGAACATCCCGGACGTGATCACAATCAAGCCAGTTCTCGACCAACTCAAAGCCTTGGGTGTCAAGAAAGTGACGATCGTCAGCGATAACGGTTACTATTCGGAGAGTAATCTTGGCGAGATGCTGAAACAGGGGTATGACTTCATTACATTGGGCAATCCTGATGTACTCTGGATCAAAAAAGAGCTGGACAATGTATTGACATTGCTCAGGAATCCCGCACACGTTTGTCCGTTTGATTTGGATATTCATGGCGTTACTGTTCCCGTCAAGAGGACGTTTGAATGGACAAGAACCTATGCAAGCCAGGCGAAGGGATTGAAAGCCGGCGACAAGGATACAGTGAATGCAACTGTGTATCTGCATTTCTTCTTCAGCGCTCAAAGAAAGGTCAATGAGGATGCCAAACTGAAGGAGATCCTCATGGAAGCCAAGCAAGAAATCGAGAGTGGAATCAGTCTTGATTCGCTTAAGAAGTCCGTGCGAGATCTGGTAAAACAATGCTGCATAATTAAATACGCAAAAGACGGAAAAGCAACTGTTACTTTTACGGACGATGGCTTTGACGAGGCATGCAAGTATCATGGTATCTTTGTGATCATCACCAAGCGAAAGATGAACACTTTCGATGCACTTCTCTGGTACAGGAAGCGTGAGGAGATTGAGGATTTCTTCCGTCGTGCAAAGCAAGACGCATGCATGAGGCATGTGGCAGTATCAAGCTCGACCGCATTACAGGGACGAATGTTTGTTCAGTTTGTGGCATTATGTCTGTATCAGTCTCTTGAGAATGAGATCATCCGTGTCAAAGATGAGTGTGCCAATGAGATGGATAGCTCCGGCAAGAAAAAGAACAAGACTGTCATGGATGAGGATAAAAAGCTGTATAATTGGATCTCGTCAAGGTCAATCGTTCGCATCTTGAACTGGTTTGACGCATATGTGAATGTGGATGTATCCGTAAAACTCAAAAGAAAGCGTTGGTCAACTGCGGAAACGCGGAGAGACAGACTGTTCCTGACGAAGTTGGGCGTTATTTCGTAAGCTCGTAAACAAAAAGACCAGCGGTTCATGCAAAACACTCTGTATTGCATGAACCGCTGGTCGCGACATTCCACTACCTGGACCTGCTTTGTAGGTAGGCGTTAGGTTGATATAGATGTAGACGGGAATTACGAGTGAATATTCGACAACATTCAGGTTAAAAAGTCCTTGTAGGAACAGCTATTACTTGTCCCCGAAGTAGCGGTCCAGCAGGCCCTTGAAAGCCTTGCCGTGACGGGCTTCATCGCGAGCCATTTCATGAACGGTGTCATGGATGGCATCCAGGTTGAGCGCCTTGGCCTTCTTGGCCAGTTCTACCTTACCAGCGGTTGCGCCATTTTCGGCTTCAACACGCACCTGCAGGTTCTTCTTGGTGGAGTCGCTGACGACTTCGCCCAGAAGCTCAGCAAACTTGGCAGCATGCTCGGCTTCTTCAAAAGCGGCCTTCTCATAGTACAGACCAACCTCGGGATATCCCTCGCGGAAAGCGACACGGGACATGGCCAGATACATACCGACTTCAGAGCACTCGCCGTTGAAGTTCTCACGCAGACCCTGCTTGATATCTTCGGGAGCATCCTTTGCTACGCCGACAACATGCTCGGCGGCCCAGGTCAGTTCACCTTCCTGCTTGACAAACTTGGAAGCAGGAGCCTTGCAGACAGGGCACTGTTCAGGTGCCTGTTCGCCTTCATACACATAGCCACAGATAGAGCATACCCATTTCATATTACATACCTCCGATAGGAAATTCGAACATTTGTTCTGCGTCATTGTAACATATGGCAATCAAGAAAGAAAGCTATGTCAGAAAAAATGTGAACGCGGGTCACACGGACTGTTCGAACATTTCCGGCCGGATCTGCTTGAGTGCCTGTAGTGCTGCCGCTTTCTCAGCTTCCTTCTTGGTTCGGCCCTTTCCACGGC
>JAFUZB010000335.1 GCA_017476845.1 Clostridia bacterium | reverse complement strand
GTGCGGGTGTCCTCCGGCTGGATCACCCGGCATACGCAGGGATATACCGGGTGTGAGGCCTTCTGGCTCAGACGAAGGAAGGGTGAATGGACTGAGGCAGACACCCTGGAAACCAGTCTGGTGAGGCGGATCCAGGCATCGAATGCCCTGCAACTCAGCGTGTGGATCACGCATGGAGAAGCGGATATCACAGTTCCTGCGAAGCAGTCGATACGTATGCGCGATGCACTGGTGGAGGCGCTTGGAAGCGAAAACGTGCACATGGATCTGCGGCCGCATCTTCCGCACGCTGCGGATGCCTTCTATGCGGACGAGGTGCTATGCAGGGTGGAGGCATTCGTGCGAGCACACCTGTGGGAGACAGGGGAATAAGCGGGAAGAAAGAGACGCCCGGACACAGGCCCGGGCGAAAGGGGGGTACCGTTGATTTCATCTCAGCCGTTGCCTTCGTCCGGCAGATGGCCGAAGAGATAGAGGATCTTTCCTGTGTAGCCGTTCACGTAACAGGAGTAGGTGTAGATGCCATCTTCGAAATAGTCGAACTGGTAGTAGTTTTCTCCGAAGCTGTCACCCTCCCCGGTGCCGTGGAAGCGGGATTGAACCTGGGAGAAGGATGCGTGAGCGAAGTCGGGGTACTTGGTGGAAAGTGCGGCATCGGCTTTGGCGCGTGCGCTGCTCTCAGATAGCAGGGTCTCCCCGGTGTGATCCACACTTTCGGTCACCTCGGGCGGATTGTAGTCGATCTCGGTATATTCGGCTTGGTAGACATTGTTGGTGTACACGGCTTTTCCGCTCGCGGCATCGACAACGCACAGCAGATATCCGTTTTCCGCATAGTAGTTGAAGCGATAGACGGGCATGTCAAAGCCGGTCATCTGCTGCTGATATTCTCCGACACAATTGTACTGCGACAGGCTGACACCGTATTCGCCCGCGACTGCCGCGTCGGCACTCTGGCGTGCCTTCTCTATGCCCACATCACCAGATGCAGCGGGGCGCGGTGTGCTTTTCGCCTTCTTCTGCGGGGCCGCGGGATCCCAGTCGACAGCTTTGTCTCCGCCGCTTTTCTGAACAAAGGCAGTATAGTCGGCCCGGTAGACACATTCTCCGCTGTATGCGTCAATGCGGGCCAGGAAAAGACAGTCGTCTCCCTGAAGATAGGCAAAGGCATACAGCTCGCGTCCGCTGCTGTCGAGGATGGAGTCGACACGCATGTCCAGCTTTTCGGGGCGGAAGGCGCTGGAGAGCGCAGAGAGTGCCTGCTCCGCAGAGCGCTGTGCCGCGCCTCTATCCAGTTTCACCTGAATGCGGGTTGCTGCCTTCTCTTCTTCGGTCCGGTTGGCATTGCTCCACCATGCTGTGTCCCAGGCAAAGCCGGTTTCAAGCTGGCTGAAAGGGACGTAGCCGTGCTGTCCGGCATAACCGGTGGAGACGAAGTCTCCGGGACGGAGCGAGACCTCCAGCTCTGTGCCTGCGGGGATGGTGAGGAGCTTGTTTGACAGGTCGGTTGCCGCAGCGTACAGGACAGCGCCGCCCTCCTTGACATAGCAGATGGCGGAGGTATAGGCCTGAACGGTGAACTTCCCGTAATCCCAAACCTGTCTGTCCTCGCTGAAGCGAAGCTCGCTGCTCACAACCCAGCCTGAGGTGGTGTTCCCATCCCAGACATTGGTCCACTTTTGACGATAGGCGCTCTTACTGCGCTGAAGGACGATCCATTCGGAGACATCGTATTGACCGATGGCCTCCTCACTCATTTTGGAGGTGGGCTCTGCATAAAGTGTCACCGTGCCTGCCTTCGGGCGGGCAGTATAGTAGCTGGCCTGATAGTCAGTAAAAACCTCTCTGTCAAAGGTTTCGGAGGCTTTGCCGGTCAGATGGAAACCACCCAGATGGACCCAGCCTTCGTAGACGCCTGCGGCAACATAGCACCACGGCTCATCGATGGAGAGCACGGTGAGCCCGTGCCCCTCTGGGATGATGGCTGTGACCTCGGAGGTGAGATCCGGGAGCATCCGGAGGGTCAGTTTCGCATCGGCTATGCCTTCCTCGCGAAGGCGCGCTGGCGTCTCAAACAGATTGCCGCCAAGGGGCTGGGTGTGCAGCTCGGCCAGGGCATCTGCGCGCAGGTAGCCGGTGACACTTTTGCCTTTCTGGCTGACGCATGCTACCTTGTGCCAGGCTTTGCCCTGACGGATCAGGCGAACCGGCTGATCCCATCGCACAGCGGCAATGATCTCACCGGTGTCGCTCGCCGTCTTGCGCACATAGACGAGCGGCTGGTCCGGGTAATAGCTCTTGCCTTTGGGATAGGCATCCGAGAGGATATCTTCCTCCCGCTTGAGGTACTTGAGGGGCATATAGCCCTCCTGTTCCTTCCAGCGGACAAAGGCGACTTCATCGGACACATACTCCACGACTTCCACATTCTCCCCTTTGGGGACGGAGATCTTGGATCGGTCATCCATGTTCGCGGACTTTCTCAGGTTCACCGGGCCTCCGCGGGTCACCACGGTCAGTGTTTCGGAAAAGGCGGCCTCAAGCGACAAACACAGGAGCAGGGAGAGGAGAAAACATAGCGGACGGCGCATAGCACATCCTTCCTTTCGTCTGTTTGTATGCATGGGATAAAGAAGGAAAGCAACGGACTTACGGATTCTTTTGACGGAGCGGGAATGCTTTCCTCACCTATACGAACGAGGGAAAGATTGAAAGCCATCCGCTAGATGTGTCTCAATTGTATTACGTGTTAGATCGGGTCCGAGCATGCAGTACCTTTACACACCGGGATTTTGCCCTATAATTCAAGAAGGAAAAGAGGAGGAAAACGCGCATGAAGATCATGATTGCATCGGATATTCACGGCTCTGCCCTGTACTGCAGGGAGATGCTGGAGGCATACGACAGGGAGAAGGCCGAGCGGCTGGTGCTGCTGGGCGATATCCTCTATCACGGGCCGCGCAACGATCTCCCGGAGGAATATGCCCCCAAGGAGGTCATTGCCCTGCTTAACGCAAGGAAGCAGGACGTGCTCTGTGTGCGCGGCAACTGTGATACCGAAGTGGACCAGATGGTGCTGGAGTTTCCGGTACTTGCCGATTACGCCTACCTGTGCCCGGGCAGGGTCAGAATCTTTGCCACCCACGGTCATGTGTTCAACACCTCGCATCTCCCGCCGCTACAGAAAGGTGACATTCTTCTGCACGGGCACACGCACATCCCGGCATGGGAGCGTCACGAGGACTTCCTATACTTCAATCCCGGCTCTGTCTCCATCCCTAAGGCGGGCTCGCAGCATGGTTACATGATCCTTGAGGAGAATGTCTTTACCTGGAAGAACCTGGCAGGGGAGAGCTATCACACGGAGACCGTCTGAGCGATATGCGCAAACGAAAAGCCGCCTAAGCGGGAGGCGGCAGGATACGGAGGACCGACGGGGCCCTCCTTTTCTTTATGGGATCAAACGTTTCCGGCGTTTCAGCGCTGCATGAGGCGGAGAAAGCGTGCGGCCCTGCTCGCGATGAGCGGCTCGCGAAGCTTTCCGAGCCTTGTGCCATCTACGTACAGAGAAGGCTTGACTGAGGCAGGGCGTGCATCCGGAATGAGTGAGATCGCGTGGCTGTCGGAGAAGACGACGGATGGTGCGGGATCCACGGGGCAAAGCGGGGTCAGCACAAAGCTTTCCGATCGGGCAAGCAGCAGCGGACCGCCGGCGGATGCGTTGTAGGCGCTGGAGCCGGTGGGCGTGGATAGAATCAGGCCATCGCCCTGCCAGGCACCGTGGTAGCTTTCCTCGGGGATGGTGGCCTCCAGACGGATGGTGACACCAAAGTCCTCCTTGGCAAGGATAATGTCGTTGATCGCGATGCGCTCCTGCCCCTCCCAGGGAAAGGAGAGGAGGGTGCGCGGAATCTCCTGGAGGGCACAGACCGTCTCTGCGCTCACCAGGTCGGCCTCATCGCGGTGAAACGCGCACAGGTAGCCACGGTTACCCAGATTGATGCCAAAGAGCGGTTTATCGCTTGACAGGGCGTCATGGGCAGCATGCAGGAGGGTACCGTCGCCTCCGATGGCGCAGATCATATCGGCCTCATCGGGGCTTGCGGCAGCGATGCCCGGAAGCTCAAGCCAGCGGAGCGTATCCTCGTCCGTAAGACAGGTAAAGCGGGAAGAGAGGGAGCGGACGGCCAAGCGTGCGCTGACCTTCCGCTCCTGTGTTGTGCCGTTGGGTACCAGATACAGTTTCATGGTTTCTTCCTGTGCGCTCAGGCGTTGGCGAGCGCTTCGTCGATAGCCTTGGCCGCAACCTTGCCCGCGCCCATGGCGGAGATGACGGTGGCGGCGCCGGTGACGGCATCGCCGCCGGCCCAGACATGCTCACGGGAGGTCAGGCCGTCCTCGTTGACAATGATGCCGCCGTGACGGTTGACTTCAAGGCCCTTGGTTGTGCTCTTGATGAGCGGGTTGGGGCTGGTGCCGATAGACATGACCACGGTGTCCACATCCAGGGTGAAATCGCTGTCGGGAATAGCCACCGGGCGGCGTCTGCCGCTGGCGTCGGGCTCACCCAGCTCCATTTTCACACACTTGATGCCGGTGACAAAGCCGTTCTTGGGATCTCTGGGATCATCGGGGTTCTGATAGCCGAGAATCTCGGTGGGGTTGCACAGAAGACGGAAATCAATCCCTTCCTCCTGAGCATGCTCGACTTCCTCGCGGCGTGCCGGGAGCTCGTCCATGGAGCGGCGATAGACAATGTAGACCTTCTCGGCACCCAGGCGTAGCGCGGTGCGGGCGGCGTCCATGGCCACGTTGCCGCCGCCGACCACAGCGACGCGTCCGCCCTTCATGATGGGGGTGTGCGGATCGTCCTGATAGGCCTTCATAAGATTGGAGCGGGTGAGGAACTCATTGGCGGAGTAGACACCCTTGTAGGCCTCGCCGGGGATATTCATGAAGTTGGGAAGACCTGCGCCGGAGCCTACAAAGACGGCCTCAAAGCCCATCTCGAAGAGCTCGTCGATGGTCAGGGTCTTGCCGATGATGACGTTGGTTTCCACGTCCACGCCCAGCGCCTTGAGGCTCTCGACTTCCTTGGCCACGATGGCCTTGGGAAGACGGAACTCGGGGATACCGTAGACCAGAACGCCGCCTGCGGTATGCAGGGCTTCATAGATGGTGACCTTGTAGCCCTTCTTGGCCAGGTCGCCTGCGCAGGTGAGTCCCGAGGGGCCGGCGCCGACTACGGCAACCTTGTGGCCGTTGGCTGCAGGCGCAACGGGCTTTTCGGTGGCATGGGCGTTGTGCCAGTCGGCGACGAAGCGCTCCAGACGGCCGATGCCTACCGGATCCATCTTGGCGCGCACATGCAGTGTGCACTGGCTTTCGCACTGGGTCTCCTGGGGGCAGACGCGGCCGCATACGGCGGGCAGGGAGGAGGAGAGGCTGATGACCTGATAGGCCCCCTCGTAGTCGTCCTGCTTGATCTTCGTGATGAAGTCCGGAATGTTAATGTTGACCGGGCAGCCGTTTACGCAGGGCCTGTTTTTGCAGTTCAGGCAGCGCAGGGCTTCCTCCTTGGCGATCTCGGCGGTGTAGCCCAGGGCGACCTCAGAGAAATTGTGTGCGCGTACCTCGGGGGCCTGCGTGGGCATTTCATGTTTCTTCGGATTGACAGCCATGTGTTTTCCCTCCTTACGCGTTCCTGAACAGATTGCAGGCTTCGTCATAGGCATGACGCTCGTACTCGGCGTACATGCGTCCGCGGCTCATGGCCTCGTCGAAGTCGATCTCATAGGCGTTGAAGTCGGGACCGTCCACGCAGGCAAAGCGCGTGACCCGCTTCCCGTCTTCAATGAGGGTGATGCGGCAGCCGCCGCACATGCCGGTACCGTCAATCATGATGGGGTTCATGGATGCGGTGACGGGCACACCGAAGGGCTTGGCGGTGAGGGTGACAAACTTCATCATGATCAGGGGCCCGATGGTGATGATCATGTCAAAGGTTTCACCGCTCTCGAGCTTTTCCTTGAGCGGAACGGTGACATTGCCGTGGCGGCCGTAGGAGCCGTCATCGGTCATAATGATCAGTTCATTGGAGCAGGCACGGAATTCGTCCTCCAGGATGAGCAGATCCTTATTGCGGAAGCCGATGATGCTGGTCACCTCGGCACCCAGACGGTGGAATTCCTGGGCCAGGGGCATGGCGATGGCGCAGCCGACACCGCCGCCGACGATGGCGACCTTGTGGATGCCGTCGGTGTGGGTGGGTACGCCGAGCGGGCCGGCGAAATCCTGAATGAAATCGCCTTCCTCTTTGTGGTTGAGCGTTTCCGTGGTGGCGCCGACGACCTGGAAAATGATCTTTACGGTGCCCTCCTCGGGCTGGGTTCCGGCCACGGTGAGCGGAATTCGCTCGCCGTCCTCGTTTACCCTGAGAATGATGAACTGGCCGGGACGGGCCTTGCGTGCCACCAGGGGAGCTTCGATCTCCAGCTGGGTGACGGTCGGGTTCAGAACTTTCTTGCGGACGATTCTGTACATAGTGCACCTCATTTTATGAAAAGAACGACTCCCTTTTTTCCGCAGGAGTCGCCTTTGAACATCTGTCTGTCCTGTAAATTCGGACTGGCGAAACAATGGGGGTAATACCGATGCTTCCAAAGCTTAAATCAAAGGAGTGACAAAGAGAAGTATCGGTTTAGCATAGCAGCCATATCATCTGTGATATGACAGGCGCGCATACGCTGCAAAAAGCCTCTTATCGGGCTGTAATCCGCATGCCCCAAGGGTTCACAGCGCTGTGGATTATAGCGGATTCTCCATAGTGCATCAAGTGGCGCCTCCCCTGGCCTCATCGCCTTGCAGATGGGCTGTTTATGGAATGGGAGATCACGGGAACAGAAGACCTTGTGGCAGGAAAATAAAGGAAAATCAGGTGTTTTCGTGGAGATACCGATGCTTGTTTGCGCAAAGGGATGCAGAAGACAAGGGACTATGGAAATGCACGGAAAAGACAAAAGAACGCTCATCTGGGGCTGCATGAAGTACCTGAAACAGCCATGGAATGTATCATGGCTGAATTGTTGTCAAGGGGGGACTACGAGATTTTCCGCAATTCAAAGGCGGCCAGCCGAAGCTGACCGCCATGAATCGGAACTTTGACTTTCAGATTGAAAAAGAAAGCCTGGCGGTGATGATTGCCGCTGGGCAAATCGATTTTGCTTCGCAATGAATAGCTGGTTTCGTCCGTAATGGTGATAAAGACACGTTTGCCATGGTATTCCTGCTGAGAAAGTTCTTCAATCTCTCCGGCAATTTGGATCGTAACACCATCGAGACAGTTGAGTCGGCTGACAAAGCTTCTGATGGAATCATCGCGAAGGGAATACCGGATGAAGTCCAGGTCCATATCCTGCGTGGCCCGTCTTGCGTCGCCGGTAATGCTTCTCATGACCACGCCTCCCTTCACGGTGATGTGGTCAGCAAAAGCGCTTTTATCTATTGCTTTCAGAACGATGTCCTGACAAACACGCGCTTCTGCATTCGCCTGGGAGTAGCCTTCGTCACGCACAGTGTCAATCAATTCCCTGAGGTTCATCTTCATAGTACCTCCATTTGCAGTGCTTCCATGATCATCTTGCGTTTCGGCACAGCCATGGCATAATCCTGGATGTCCTGCATGTTCAGCTGGGATATGATTTTTCGGAAGTTCAGCAATACCTCTTTGTACAGGTCAAAGGGCAGTTTGTTCTTATAGCGCAGGAGTTCGACGAGCAGCCTCTCCCTGCTGTATACTCGGATTGGATAGTCATGTTCCTGATCCATGATCGCACCTTGGTACAAAACATCATCGGGAACGAAATACTGTTTCACCCGAGCATCATGTATTTTCGCCGCATTCCGACTTGTTGCCAAATCGCAGGCTTCAGGGATCACATCAGTCAAACCATAGTGATAAAAGGCGCTGAGAAGTGTAATGACACCGTGTGCATATCGATGGGAGATAATTGCATTTTCCGGAACGTGTTTTTGTTCGGCGAATATACCGTTTCCCACCCGGAACAGATGACCGGCAGCAATACGTTGTTCAATGAAATAGTCCGAGCCAAAGCGGGAAAGGCACTCTTGTCTCGACAGCAGCTGTGACAACGCAATCACCTCCAGTTTGACAAACATCCGCAAATTTCTATTTTTTGCGGATGTTTGTCTAAACGATAGCATTGCTACAAGCAGCTGTCAATTGGAAAACCATCAAAAACCTCAACCTCAGCCGTCTCCCAATGGGTGTGTCTCCATCCGGAATGCTGATGGCTGGCAAATAGTAATCTCCGTTCAGAGTGTAGTGGATTCCATTCTCTGTGATTTCTGCTGGCAGTTCGTTCATGGCAGGCTCCTTTCTCATCGTTGCATATGGCTGAGCAGCTGTGCTGAGCGTGTGCGAAGTGCTCTGTGGAGTCGGGGTTGTCTGGATTGTGCTTACTCCTTTCTGAGCAGTCCATTTTTCCAACTACTCAGCCATATATGTGTTGACCGTATGATGGAACTTCTGGAATGCGAGGGGGTTCCCTGGGCCAATGCCTCGTACTTTTCCAAACAGCATACCTTGGTTCTCTTGAGATGCCACGCTAAGAATGCACTCGTGATAATCGGAAATCACTCGGAAATAGCTCGGAAACATATCGGAAGTTGTTCGATTCTGCTTTCCGAAATGTCCTATAATGTTTCCGACCCAGGAGGATGTTTGCGATGGAAAGAAATGATTATATCGGCACGGCCAAAGCTGCAGCGATGCTTCATATAACAACCCGGCGGGTTGTGGGGCTTTGCCATGAAGGCAAATTGATTGATGCAGTTCAGGAAGGTCGGAACTGGAAGATTCCGGAAGAATCCGTACGTGCGTATACGGGAACTGCGGAAATCGGTGATTCGCTGCTGCCCTGCGCTGTCAGAAATACGTCATATGTTGAAATATCCAGTGAATGTTACTATGTGGACATAACATTGCTGATTCGCGATCTGATCGATGATCACAACATGGTAACATTGTTCACACGCCCGCGGAGGTTTGGCAAGACGCTGACCATCAATATGCTCAAGACCCTTTTGAAGTCCGTAGAAGTCAAAATGATTGGATGACCTTCCGTTAGCTCACACGTTTCTGACTGTCATACGTCAATCGGTGGTATAAGGCAGAGATGATGTTGTGCAGAGCCATTGTTTATGCAAGAAGAGGCTGACATACAGCCTATAGCCCCAGAAAGAAGCTTGGAGCCGAAAAGTTTCGAAGCACGGTGAAGCATAAGATGCGCGTCCAGGCTATCCAAAGCAGGAGGCTTGAGCAGGTTAGGAGGGATTGCAGTGACGATCTATGTGGATGCAGACGCCTGTCCGGTGACCAGACTCACCGAGCAGATTGCCCGTGAATCCGGGCTTCCCATGGTGATTCTGTGTGATACCAACCACGAGATGCATTCCGAGTATGCCCGGGTGCAGATAGTGGGTGCAGGACCGGACGCCGTGGACCTTGCCCTGATCAATCAGTGCAGACGCGGGGATATCGTGGTTACCCAGGACTACGGGGTGGCTGCCCTTGCGCTGGGGAAGGGCACGTATGGAATTCATCAGAGCGGAAAGTGGTATACCGATGAGAATATCGACAGTCTTCTCATGGAGCGGCATCTGGCCAGAAAGGCGAGACAGAGCGGGAAGCACCATATGAAGGGACCTGCGAAGCGGACGGAGGAGGACGATCTTCGCTATGCCCGGAGTCTGCGGGATCTGATTGCCATGGTGCGAAACCGTGAGACGGAGGCGGCAGAAAGGCAAGGGTGACAAAAGGAACGTTTTGCAGGCAGCCGATGCTCGACAGTAGCTTGCAGGAGACGGAGAAAAGGCGTAACATGCCTATGTTTGCTATAACTAACTATGCCCTGTGGAGCTGGAAAGAAAGGGGCTGCTTATGCTGCTATTCTGGGAGTGCTTGATCGGTGTCGTACTCTTTACCCTCATCGTTGTCCCTATGACGCTGCGCGATCCGATTGCAAGTATCGGAGACTATCCTCCGGCCATACGAGAGAAATGTGAGGCACTGGGACTGGTAGCGCACCGCGAAAAACGTTTTTCCAAAGCGGATATGGTCCGCAAAGGCATTGCGATCATATTCTTCGTGGTTCTTTTTGCCCTGCTGCTTCGCCATGTCAACGGGATCACGGCCTTTCTTCCGGCCTTTCTCACGGCCTACACGATTTGGCTGGTGATCGCCTGGTACGATGCCCTGGTGCTGGACTGCCTGTGGTTCTGCCACACCAAAGGAGTCCGTATTCCGGGCACGGAGGACATGAAGGAGTACAAGGATTACGGCTTTCATATCCGGCAATCGTGCATCGGTACTCTGCTCGGACTGCCCGCATGCCTGGCTGCGGCCCTGGTGGTGACGATGCTGTAAGGCGGGATGGCGGGCGAGAGAGTACTGTTGAAGCTATAGGTAGTTCCGACATCTGATCGAGAAAAAGCAAGGTTGTAATCCCTGTATATCATGGGGCACGACCTTTTCGTATGTTATTGGAGCTTCTTTGTCAGTATCTAAGATTTTGCCTGCCTCTCCACTAAACCAAGATCGCTCCATGAGATTGTAGAATAGAATAACGACGGTGCTGATTGGAAAGACTTGGAAGATGACAATGTAGACACAGAACAATCGGGGACAGGGTAATGGCGAACAGTTTGAAAAAGCCCGACTATGACTGCCTATGATATGAAGCGATAGGAATGTATACCATGAATGATATTTGCTATGCAGGGGAAATGCAGGACAATCTCAAGGTTACGGAAGTCAAACCCTTGCACGGTGGCATGATGCTTGTGACATTCTCCACAGGAGAAAAGCGCCTTTTTGATACGACTAAACTTCATGAGCCTGCTTTCGCCCCGCTTGCAGACGAAAAGATTTTCAGCCATCCGATTCTGTTTCATGGTGTCATAACATGGAACAATGGTGAGATCGACATTGCACCAGAGACAGTTTATCGGGATAGTTACGCATATGAAAGCATGGCTGTGTAGCTTCCTATGCGTAGCATTGTAGACGCAGTGAAGATTCTTTCACGGTGTGTCAGACAAATGAATGATATTTTCCACGCATGTCGAAACGAACGCAATAGTTGACAATACATAGAGAAAGTCCGAAAACCTTATATTCAAAAGGCTTTCGGACTTCGTTTATCCCTAAAATCGAAACTTCCGTCAGGGTCCGGATACTACCCTCAGGGGCAGCGCTGAGCGGATTCCCTTGGATTCAGCCGATACGCTGTTTCATCCAGGTGGAAACGGCTTCAGTCACCTTTTCCAGGGAGTGGTCATAGCAGTGGGTATCCCCGGGAATCAGCACGAGGTCGGCATCGGCATACCGCATGGCGGCATGGATCCCGTAGGCTACGGGGACAGCCTCATCGGCATCTCCGTGGACGATGAGCACGGGCCCCTTGTAGGCGTCAATGGCGTCCTCTACGCACACGCTCTGTGCCACGCGGGCATAGTTGCCGCTCAGTGTCCGGTCGCCCCAGGCAGCGAGCTGATCCGGGATGTGTTCGGGATCGAAGTGATAGCCCAGAAGCTCACCCTTGCGGGCCATCTCGGGGATCATCCATGCAGGGGAGAGCGGAATGATGGCGACAATCTGGTCGCGCTTGAGAGCAGCGGCCAGCATGACAGTGAGTCCGCCCTGGGAGTGTCCGCACAGATAGATGTCGGTGACAAAGTCGAGAGAGCGCGCATAGTCGATGAGCGTCAGGGCATTGTTCTGCCACTTGAAGAGGTTGTGGTCGTGGAAGCGTCCCTCACTGTTGCCGTGTCCGTACATATCGGCGCGCAGTACGGCGCAGCCGCACTGAAGCAGCGCGTCCTTCACGGCGAGAATATGCCGCTCCTCCATGTGTCCGGTGAAGCCGTGAATGAGCACCACGATAGGGCACTTTTTCTTGCCCTCAGGGCGCTCCAGGGCGGCGTTGAGACGGATGCCATCGTCGAGAATAGTCATGTGTTAATCGCTCCTTTGCGTTCAGTCCAGTATTTTGCAGGGCTTCCAGTTCAGGAAGTCCCCGGAGACGAGGGAATAGCGGATGCCGCCGTGCATGCCCAGAAGGCTGTCGTGGAAACGAGACTGTCCGTGACAGTGCGCGTACACGACCTGCTCTGCGCCATATTCTTGCGCCAAGCGGGTAAAGACGCTGCTCTTTTCGCGGATATTGGTCGGCGGGTAGTGGAGAAAGAGAATGAATTTGCGGGCGCCGAGTTTCTTTCCGGCCTCAAAGGAGAGACGGAGCCGCTCGGCCTCGCGCTCAATGAGCCTGTCCGCCTCTGCTTCCTTCTCCCTGTCCCAGTCGATGATCCTGCCTTGACGGTTCAGATAGAACGGCCCTTCGAAGGTAAAGCCCTTGGTGCCCACCAGCGCATAGTCCCGGTAGAGAAAGGCGTTGTTTTGCAAAAGCAACAGCTCGTCCCCGAGTTTTTCCTGCAATTGGACCGTCTTTTTGGCGTCCCAGAAGCTGTCATGGTTCCCGCGAAGAAGAATCTTCTTTCCGGGCAGGGCACGGATGTAGTCCAGGTCCTTTTCGCACTCGGCAAGCTTTCTTCCGAAGGAGTGATCGCCCAGCAGTACCAGGGTATCCTCCGGACGGAGCAGGGCCTCGCACCAGCGCCGGAAACGCTCCTCATGCCCCTGCCACACCGGATCAGTCAGCTGGCGCTGTGCTTTGAGCTGCACCTGAAAATGCAGATGCAGGTCGCCGAGGGCATAGAGACTCATGTTTTCCGCTCCTTGTGGTCGTTTTTTCCTGCAGCCATTATACCAGATGTGCGATATGTGAAAAAGAGGACGCAGGCAGGGAAGCGGGGAAAGAAAGCGAATAACACCCTAATGCGGCTTTGACCGCAAAATCGGTTCCATGGAGGTCCTTGTCATGTTCAAGAAGTTCAAGGTACGCGACATCGTTTTTCTTGCTGTTCTCGCGGCGGTCAACACGCTCTTTGGCGGGCTCGCCATGCCTGTCATGCGCAGTGAAATCTTTGGTCTCCAGACACTGGTGACTTGCCTTTTCTATGCCCTCTTCGGTACCATCGCCATCATGAAGGTCCATAAGCCCGGTACCCTCACCCTCTACGGTCTGTTCATCGGCTTCCCGCTCCTTTTCATGGCTCCCGTCATGTTCTTCAATAACTTTATCGGCGGTCTCATCGCAGAGGTCATCACCCTGGCCATCTTCCGCAAGTATGATGAGGGCAAGGCCGTGGCCACGGCATCCAGCCTCTGGATGATCCTGACTGTGCCTCTTTCCCTGCCCTTCTCCATCTGGTTTAACGGTTCGTCCTTTGAGCACTTCCGCACCACGGCTGCCTGGCAGACGGCACTGATCTGCGTTGGCGTGATTGTCCTCTCCGTTGTCGGCGCTGTGCTGGGACTGAAGATCGCAGCGGAGCTTCGCAAGGCGGGCAAGCTGCGCCCGAGCGAGGATGACTGAGGATGTTTTCGCAGTTTCACGCACGGCATCCCCTCTATCCGCTCATCGCACTGGCCTGCTCGCTGCTCTCGCTCCTGGTGGGTATGGTTTGCGCGCAGACGCCCTATATCTTTGCCTATATCCTCTTTCTTGACGTGCTCTTCCTTGCCTTCGGCATGGGCATGGCGACATTGATGATGAACCTGGGCATGGGCGTTTTCGGGATTGTCGCGGGCGCGATCACAGCGCTGATCAACCGAACCTTTGATATGTTCTGGATCACGCCGGCGCGCTGCCTGCTCATCGGCGTGTGTGTGGTTCCGCTCCTTGCGGTGCCCCCGGCCATGCTCACCCGGAGCCTCAATCAGCTGCACTGTCCGCGCCTTATCACCCTGGGCATGCTCATCACAGTCCGCTTTATCCCCGTGGTGTTCGGGGAGATGCGCCAGATCAAGGACGCTATGCGCTCCCGGGGCATCGACACGCGGTGGTATTCTCCTGCCTGGTACCGGCCGTCCAACCTGTACCGGGCGTTTCTTGTGCCGCTTGTGATGCGCATGGTGGGTATCTCCGATACACTCTCCCTCTCGGTGGAAAGCCGCGCCTTCGATCCCCAGAGACGGGATGCCACGGTCTATCACAGTGTGCATCCCACCGCGCGGGACTGGACGTTTGCGACCCTTGTCCTCCTTGCGATGGCGGCGCTTATCCTGGAACGCTTTGTGTGGGATCTTCCCTTTCCGGAGGTGAAACTCTGATCAAGCGGGAACTGCTGGAGGCCTATCCCGAGGCTATACGGCATATTGTCATCAATGTCATCGCGCAGCTACTGCGCCTGGGCGGGAACATTGTCATGGTGTTCTCCATCGCCCTGCTCATCCGCAAGGTGTTTGCGGGGGAGACGATTGCAGCCTCTGAACTGCTGCTCCGCTTTGGCATCATCTTTGCCTGCGCATGTGTCCGATATCTGGGCGGTGTGATTGCAAGCCGTGAATCCTTCCTGGCCTCCGCGGGCGCCAAGAAGAAGCTGAGAAGTGAGCTCTACGAAAAGCTCACGCGCCTGGGCCCGGGCTACCATGAGAAGGTGTCCACGGGCGAGGTGATCCAGGTGGCCGTGGAGGGCATCGACCAGCTGGAAACCTATTTCGGCAGGTATCTTCCGCAGTTTTTCTATGCTATCCTCGCTCCCATTATCCTCTTT
>JAFUZB010000334.1 GCA_017476845.1 Clostridia bacterium | reverse complement strand
TGTGACGATCCGGGTCGGGGATCGGCTGGAGGAAGCGGAAGAGGATATCTCCGGCACAAGGGAGGCCAATATAGGTTACGTCTATGTGCAGTATTTCCTGAAACAGTTGCAGCTAAGGCGATTCTGGGAAGAAGCAATGGAAGACAGAGCAGGCGCAGACAAGGCATATGATGTGTATCGAAACCTAATCTACACCCGCGTGCTATTCTCGGATGAAGGACGGCATATGGGAAACAGTATGCACCCGTATGTGGAAGGGCCGAAGATCGATGAGGAGGAGATCAGGCGCTGCATGGACCTCCTCGCGGAAAACGGCGCGGCTTACCTTAAGCATCTGTACACGCACACGGCCAATGTAGTCCCTTTGGACAGCGAAACCCGATATTACGACTGCAGCGGCTTACAGGGTCTGTCAGAGGATCCCATGGGGATGTTCACAGACGGTCAGGGAATCCCGCTGGTCATGAGGATAAATGCCGCGCGGGACGATGCCACAGGAAACCGGATGCCACAAAAGCTCAAAGAGAGGGTAGACGAAGGTCCCTGCATCTACTGCGGGGACAGAATGAGCCCACGGCATGGCATGCAAAACGGTGACTTTGTGGTCAGTCTGTCTCCAAAGGACTTGGAAGGCCCGCTGCAAGAAGCGATCCTTGCAGTGTCAGAATATTACCATGTTTCGGATCACAGCCCGGTAGATTTGGCGAGACTCAAGTCCTTCGATGAGATGAATGATACGGACAGGGAAAAGTGCAGAGCGCAGGGCTACCGGGTATTCCCGTGTGGGAAACTGGTCCAGCGCGGTGATGATGCACAGATGCAGGACCTGGAGCGGGAGGGCGCTGGGCAAGCCGCAGAAACGGATACGGAGAAGCGGTATCTCCTGGTCGCTTTCTCCGGGGCGCAGTTTGCGGCTCAGAGGAAAGCGAGACAAAGGGAGACGGAAAGACCCAGAGCATGGCTTGGACATGCGGCAGATGGCTTGGCAACCGATGCGGAGAGGATTGCAGAGAAAGTGCGATGGGATGGTTACAGTGTTTTTGCGACCGGCCTGGAGATCGCAGACCGGGAAGGAAATCCCAACCCAGATGAAGTCAAGCATGTGCTTAGTATTCTGGAGGGACGCAGTCAGATTGAGGAGACCTTTCGCTGCATGAAGACGGATGTATGCGAACCGTCATCCGTGAACGAGACGGAAAAGCGGAGGACGGCACAGCTTCTCCTGGGCTATACCGCGCTTTTGATCCACCGCCTAATGATAATCCTGCTGGAAAGCCGGCTGCATCAGCCTGTTTCCATCGAACCGGTGCTTCAAACGCTCAGGGCGCTTCAGGTGTCCGACTGCGAGCACAAAGTCTACATTGCGAACTATACCTACGGTCGCATCCTGTCTGCCTTGGATGAGATTACAGGGATTCTGCTGAATCGCAAATACTATCTCCCCAAGCAGATAGAGAGGATCATCCGGTCGCTGATATGACAGGGGCAGGATGTGCCAAGGACGAAGGAACGTGTCAGGATTTTCGACACATGGCATGAAATGTGATATTGACAGGACGCCACTTCGTGCTAATATACACACGTTAACTGAATACCTTATCACGAGTGGTTGAGGGAAGGGCCCGATGATACCACGGCAACCGGTTTTTCTTCCAAACGCGGTGCCAATTCCCACAGTGCGCACACAGGACAAAGCACTGAAAGATAAGGACGATCGACGAGATTGTACTGTCTGGCTGTGTGCGGCCAGGCAGTTTTATGTATAGGAAGATAGACCCCAAGATAAAGGAGAATTCCTAATGATCAGACTGTTTACCTCCGAATCCGTTACCGAAGGACATCCGGATAAGATCTGCGACCAGGTGAGCGATGCCATCCTGGACAGCATTCTTACAGAGGATCCCATGGCGCGTGTCGCCTGCGAAACCTTTGCCACTACCGGTCAGGTCCATGTGATGGGGGAAATCTCAACCACGGCGCATGTGGATATCCCCTCCGTTGTGCGTCAGACCATCCTTGATATCGGCTACGATTCTTCGGAAATGTGCTTTGACGGCGCCTCCTGCGGCGTGTCCGTTGCCGTGCATGCGCAGAGCCCGGATATTGCCATGGGCGTAGATGATGCGTTGGATACCCGGGGACAGGGGCTGGAGGAGACCGGCGCGGGCGATCAGGGCATGATGTTCGGTTACGCCTGTGACGAGACACCCGAGCTCATGCCGATGCCGATTGCCCTGGCCCATCGCTTGTCCAGGCAGCTGGCCGCTGTCCGCAAGGACGGAACCCTCCCGTACCTTCGCCCGGACGGAAAGACCCAGGTGACCATCCGCTATGAGGACGGAACCCCTGTCGCCGTCGATACCATCGTGATTTCCACCCAGCACGCCCCCGAAGTGAGTCAGGAGCAGATTGCAGCCGATCTCAAGGAAAAGGTTATCCAGCCCGTGATTCCCCAGGAGCTGCTCAAAGACGATACACGCATTCTCATCAATCCGACAGGCCGCTTTGTTATCGGCGGACCCGCGGGTGATACGGGCCTTACCGGAAGAAAGATCATCGTCGATACCTACGGCGGATATGCTCCCCATGGCGGCGGTGCCTTCTCAGGCAAGGATCCCACGAAGGTGGACCGCTCAGCAGCCTATGCCGTGCGCCATGTCGCGAAGAACATCGTCGCCGCCGGGCTTGCCAGACAGTGTGAGGTCCAGGTGGCCTATGCCATCGGCGTGGCCAGGCCCGTGAGCCTGTTGGTAGACACCAAGGGCACAGGCACGGTTTCGGATGACCGCCTGGCAGAGGCGGTGAGCCGGGTCTTCGATCTTCGTCCCAATGCCATTATTTCCCGTTTCGATCTGAGACGTCCGATCTCTAAGGCAACGGCTGCCTACGGTCATTTCGGCCGAACCGACCTGGATCTGCCCTGGGAGAGAACCGATGCGGTGGATGCTCTGCTGGATGCCCTGAAGTAAACCGAAAACCTTCGTTTTCCCGTACTTTACGCGATGAAGGCTGCCTGTCAGGCAGCTTTTTTTGACATAACTTCATAAAATTATGACAATTTTGAAATATTTTTATGAAAAATCAGAGACAAATTCAGAGATATATGCTATAATCATTCCGTCCGAAAGACATGGAAACATGACATGGACGTCGCACATCCTGCGAATGACTACGAAGGAACGTGGGGTATATTACGATGAAAAGAATCCGCATCAGTATGATTTTCAGTCTTCTGCTGGCTGCCATGCTCTGCCTTCAGGGCGTAGCTTTTGCCCAGAGCAAGACCGTGTATATTCTGTCCACCAATGATGCGCCGGTGAATATGCGCACAGCGCCCTCCAAGGACAGCGAGCTGCTCCGGACGTTAGAAACCGGAACCAAGGTGACTTCCCTTGGAGAAAACGGCAACTGGACACAGATCCGGGTCGACGGCGAGGAAGGCTATGTCATGACTATCTTCGTGACGGAAACCAACCCGAAGGCCGCCGCCGTAACGAAAGGGAAGACCGCCTACATCAAGTCCTCCAACAGCATGCCCGTCAATCTCCGGCCCGCAGCTTCCCGCTCGGGCAAGGTGGTCGCAGAGCTCGTGACCGGAACCAAGGTAACCGTGCTTGGCACACAGGGCGATTGGATGCAGGTGCGCGTGGATGCTACCGGCGTGACCGGATATGTCATGACGACCTTTGTTGCCGAGAAAGATCCCTATGCTTCCGATCTTGCCGCTTCCACCAGCGGAAGAACCGTGTACATCCAGAGTGAGAACGGCGGTCCGGTGAATCTTCGCGCAACAGCCAACGATAAGGGTGATGTGGTGGAGCGCGTGCCCAGCGGTACGCAGGCTACCGAGCTTGTCCCCGGCAGCGTATGGACCAAGGTGAATGTGGACGGCAATACCGGCTATGTGAAGACCGATTTTGTTTCCGCCACCAAGGACGGCACGGGCAAGAATGACAAGAAGGCCGAAACGCCCAAGACCATGTATGTCAAGTCTACCGATTCCTGGCCCGTCAATCTGCGTGAAGGACGCGGCAGGAACACCCGCATTCTCTCTCAGCTTGTGACCGGCACCGAGGTCAGCGTGCTCTCCTCCGATGCCAACTGGTCCAAGGTGACGGTGAACGGTGTGACCGGCTACATCATGAATACCTATCTTGTCGCAGAGTCCCAGGTCAAGGCCACCGACGGAAAAACGTCGACCGCCTATGTCACTGCACCGAATCAGGGTACTGTGCGCATGCGCTATGGCGCAGGCACCGGATACCATGTGGTGACCACACTGGATTACGGAACCGAAGTGACCGTGCTGGCCTCCGTTCAGGGCTGGGCACGCGTACGGTGCGGAAGCTACGAAGGCTACATCAACGAAACCTTCCTCACCTCCAAGAAACCCAACTGAATCCCTGCAGCGCGGCCGGTGGCCGCGCTGCTTTGCATTTTCCCAGCCGGGCATGAGAGGGGAGCGCGGCAAAAACGAGCTTGCTTTTTGCGCACATATCGTTTATACTCCCCTTTGCCGACGCGCGATGAAGATTGGGTCCCGTGCGATTCACCTCTGTGAATCATGTCAGGACCGGAAGGTAGCAGCATTAAGCGGCAGGCTGGATGTGCTGCGGGGCAGCCCGGTCTGAGCACGGCGGTATAAAAAGAAGTCTGAAGGAAGGAGTATGATCCTTCCTTTTTTGCTGTTTTTCACAAAAATCTCGCGCTTCTCTTGTGCAGGATGCTACAAGTGGTCCAGAAAAAGACTTCTTATAGTCCGCTATTGTCGGAAAAGTTCAGAAAACAGGCCAGAAAACACGTTGCGCAAAGCTTGCAGGGGTATCATCGTTTTGTTATAATCACATACGACTGGCGAGAGTGTCAGAACAATATAATCAAGATGATTTTGCGCTTCTTCAACCGATTTGAAGGAGGCGTAGAAGTATACACTTCGGGCATAGAACGTGCAGAAACAAAGACGCATAGGGCGTTTTGTCATAATTTACTCAGCACATCCTGAAGCGAAAGGAGGTTCTCTGTGCGACAGAGAGGTATGAATGAAGGTCCCAGCAAGCTGCGGATTGTTTCCCTGGGCGGCGTGGACGAAATCGGTAAGAACATGTATGTCTTCGAGTACGAGGACGATATCGTGGTGGTGGACTGCGGAAGCATCTTCCCCAAGGAAGATATGCTCGGCGTGGATCTGGTCATCCCGGATGTCAGCTACCTTGTGGCCAAGAAGAAGAATGTCCGCGGTTTTCTTCTCACCCATGGCCACGAGGATCATATCGGCGCCATCCCCTCTGTGCTTCATCAGGTGGAGGCACCGCTCTACGGCACCAAGCTCACACTGGCCCTGGTCGATGTGAAGTTGAAGGAACATCGTATCAACAATGTGCATATGCAGGCGGTACGGC
>JAFUZB010000333.1 GCA_017476845.1 Clostridia bacterium | reverse complement strand
CTTTACAACACAATATATTTGTGCTATTATGACCGCATCAACCGTTTTCCGGGAATACAGGACACCAGGACACTCGTCAGGAGGGATACCATGGGCAAGGAACCGATGATGATGGACTATCCGGCACTTGATGCGGCAGACAAAGATATTGTCACCAGATTTCAGGAAACCATTGTGGAGGCGATCAATGAGGCTATCGACAGTGGAGAATTGTCAGAGATCATGGGAACCTCAGAAATCGTAGCTCCGGTGCGGGCGGAAGACTGTTCATTTGAAAAGGTTCAGTGTTACTGGAGAAATCAGACGGACATGATTGCCGATGTGTGGGTGACAGTGTCAACCTATATCAGGGAAGAGGACGGGAACTCATTCCTGGAGTACCAGGATGTGATTCTATCATTGTTTGTGTCGGCCGTCGGAGGGGAAGTTACAGGAGAATGTGAGGAAATACACAGCGCCTGGGATCCGCCCAAACGGCAGGAGATGATGGAGCTGGACAAATGGTACATCCCCAAGCTCTCCTGGGATGACGTAGAGGAGTGGGCGGAGAACATGTGGTTCTCCTACGATAAGGAAGCCGCAGGAGACCAGGGGCTTCGCAATCCAAAACGTCTGGCGAGAAAAATGGGACTGAAGATTGAAGAGTATATTGGCAGGATGGATGAACCGGAGACTCAATTGCGATTCGCAGATGAGGCAGGTGACAGGGACGCGCCTAAGGTGGATACCATTCGAATCAATCGAAAGGATGGAATGCATAAGAATGATTTCGGGCGTGATCTGTATGGAGCGTGCGTCGCCTATGAGTGGCATTACCTGTTTTATGTGATGCATGGCATCAAAGTGGCCTCTCCGGAAGCCATCCCCATGATGAAAATACCCTATGATCCGGAATTGGAGAAGAACAATCCTATCGATTTTCTGAAGGGACATATGAACCATGCCGGTTATGCGCTAATGCTTCCGCGATCCTTTGTCAAGGACTTCCTTGCCGAACACTATCCGGAGACTGCGCAGATGCAGATGACGAATGGTTACGCAGTATGCAAGGCTGCAAGGCTGCAGGAAGTCGCCAATCTGATGAATGATCAGTACGGTGTGCAACCAAGGTATGTCCGCACACGCTTTCTGCACCTTCAGAATCCTGAGGCCAGAAACATATTTATCCAGACAAACAACGGTCGTACAAATCTTCCATTTTCCGTATCCAAGGATCAGCTCAAGATGAAGAACAAAACCTTCTGCATCGGGGAGCTGAATAACGCGGTCAAGGTTTATATGAAAGATGAGAAATTCAGGGAGTTGGTAGAGTCCGGCAACTATGTGTATGCTGATGGGCTGATTGTCTGCCTGGACGATGATACGATCATCCGGGATCCAGATCGGGGAATCGTGCCTTCACCGAAGGTGAACATGCAGGCGGACCGCTTCTGTTTACGTTTCAATGTCACATACAACGCGAAAACGCACTATCACTACGGCTATGACGCATCCTACGGCGCACCGATGTCAAGCCGGGACAGGGCCGCGGACAAGAAAGCAGCGCTGGCATGGATGACAGCTTACGAGAGCTTTCATGAACTGATGTCCGGCCTGATCCGTGTGTGGCCTACGGGCAAAGAAGTGACCAAGGCGGGTTTCATAGACGAGAAGCTTCTGCAGCTGCTGTGCACCCAGGAGTATGGAAGATACGAATCCGACCTGGTTGTTGGTATCTGCCTGGCGATGCACCTTCCGCCGTGGGCTTCTGCTGTTGTGCTCGAGAAGGCGCATATCGACCTTTCGCGGTATGACAAAGCTTCTCGGCGCGCCCTCTTGTGTTTGTGCTTTCGGGAGGACTTCCGGTTCCTGCAGGAAACCCTGCGCTACAACAGAGAACTTCCGCCCCTGCGCTATGACCTGACCGCTGCGTAAAGATGCAGATCAGTATCTTACCCTCATAGAAAAGAAAGAGCGGATGTTCACAACAATACCCATTGCAGAAGGAGAAGAACATGAAGATCAGAACCTGTATCAGCAAAGTGACACTGGATACACCAACTTTTCACCATGTGTCCTTTGAGCCGTCTCTGGTGAATTTCATGTACGGCAGAAATGGATCTGGGAAATCGACCATAGGCAGAGCGATGCAGGCAAAGCAGGGGCTGGTGTGGGAGGCCGGATTCGCTGCAGATATGCCAGTGCTCCTGTACAACGAGGATTTCATTCAGCGCAATGTACGCAGTTATTCAGGGATGGATGGCGTTTTCACCATCTCAGAGGCAAACGCGGAGATTCAGATGAAGATCGAGGGTAAGCAGGCCGAGCTGGTTGAAAGACAGAAAGAGTATGCGGCTGTATCATCTGAATTGGCAGAACACCTGGTCGAAGGGGAACAGGGCAGTGAAGCCTACGAGCGTGAGGTTTGGCGGAGCGTCAGTGAGTATCGGAAGGAATACCCTGAAACGATACCGGCAGCGCTTCAGAAAAGCGTGACGAAGTTTGTCAGGCGGTTGGAAGAGGTACATCCGCAGGAGCGCCGGAAAGAAGAGCTGGATTCCACGTATCAGACGGCTTTTGGGAAGGAGCGCGTCAGCTACACGCGGTATACGCCGTTGCCGATGATGCTGCCGCCTGAAATCGATCTGATGGATATTCCCATTGTCAGCAGCAGCGAGACACCGCTGGCGGCATTCTGCCGCGCGTTATCGAATCTGGATTGGCTGAGACAGGGACACGATTCGTACCAGCATCAGGCGGGACAAAAGTGCCCGTATTGCAGACAGACACTACCTGAGGATTTTGAGGCTCAGCTTGCAGATTGCTTTGATGAGACCTATAAGCATGATCTGGAGAAGCTGCAGCAACAGACGAAAGCGTACCTGGAATACCTGACGGACATTAGTGCAATACTGAAAACGAACATGGGAAATCCATATCCCGGCTCACATGCAAATCAGTACCGAAGGCAGGCAACCACGATTCTGGAGAAGATAGCCGGGATTCGCAGGAGTATTGAAGACAAACTGCGGAATCCCTCCGGCGAATACGGAATTGTCAGTATCCAGCCTCTCCTGGTAGAACTGCAGGGAGTGGAGGAGAGCATCAATACCAGGATCGACCACTTTATGAAATTGATGGCCGATGTCCCAGGACTCCAGGAGGCATGCAGTAAGGATGTCTGGTCGCATATGGCGGCAGTGTGCAAGGACCTGATGCTGGCACAGAGGGCAAAGGAAGAGGAACAGGAGAAAACGAAAAAGCGTCTGACCAGTCGACAGAAGATGCTGGAGAGCGCGATCAGCGAATTAAAGCAAAGCATTACTGAACTGACCCGGTCAACGGTCAATACTACAGAGGCCATGGAGGAAATCAATAAAGCGTTGATTGCCAACGGATTCCAGGGCTTTTATCTCCGGGAGAAGCCTGGGGAGCGGAACCTGTATGAGCTGGTACGCAGGGACGCCAATGGTATCACGACGGCTTCCGGGTTGAGTGAGGGTGAACGGCACTTCATCGCCTTCCTCTATTATTATCAGCAGGTGATGGGGAAGGAGAACGCGGATGGTGAAATGGAGGACCGTATCGTTGTGATTGATGATCCTGTATGCAGCATGGACAGCGGCGCACTATGTGTCGTAGCGGCCATGGTCAGGGATATCATCGGTGTGTGCATGCAAAATGCAAAAGATCAGATCAATGGCGCAGCACACCATGTACAGCAGTTTTTCTGCCTGACCCATAACCCGGTATTTTTCCGGCAGATTAGCTTCGAATGCATATCGGACTATGACCGGTGCTCCTTCTTTGAAATCCGAAAGGACGGGAACAACTGTTCTTCAGTCAAAGAATGTTATGAAGAATTCCATGAGATGGGATGCACACGGGTCAACCTTTCGCCGGTGATGAATCACTATGAGGACCTGTGGCGGACATACCGGACAGCAAAGGAGCCTATGGTGCTCCTGTTCGCAGCCAGGCAGATCCTGGAGATCTATTTCCTGCAGATGGTGGGATGCAATGGGCATGACCTTCGCGCAAATCTCCTGGGGAATCATCAGCAGGAATTTATTCATACGGATTCGGATGGAAGCATGAACAGAACGGACTATACCATTGCGTCCGCCATGGTGGAGCTGATGAATACGGGGCGGGGAAACTTTATGGATGGTCTGTACTTTGATGCAACGGCATATGATCAGGAACAGCTGAGATATGTATTCCACCGCATTTTTACGGTGCTTGATTCAGAGCAGCATTATCACATGATGATGAGAACACAGCGGACTGAGTGATACGGGGGCAGCCAACATGGACAGACTATGCGGAGGAACCTTTTTCACCCTGCTGAGCTGCGTAAAGCGGCGCGGCGGCCAAACGGCGGTATTTCTGGGCGAAAAGGCGAAGTTGAGCGAACCGGGCATGCTGGAAGGCCTGCTGAGACTGATGAATCCCGAGTACAGGGTTATCGGCGATAGTACCATGAAGACCAAGACATCCTATTTTAAGGCATGCAGGTCGGGAAGCACGTCTTCTATCCCTTTGGAGGACAGCAGGTTTAAGCACAGATACCACAATCGAGTCAGGGCAGAGTTTTCTGCAGCGGTTGCGGACATGCGCAAATTCGTGCATGTCTTTCTGAGAGAAGAGGATCAGGAGGCACTTCTATGGCTGACCTGTGCGCTCCTGCGGCTTCTGCAAGGGGACGACACAATTCCAGACAGCGCCCTTCTGTATCCTCTGCCAGACGGGCGGTGTATGGGCAAGATGGAACTTTTGGAACAGACGGAGATTTCTCTCCCAATCCTGCTCACGTGCGTGTGGCACTATATCACCTACCATGTTCCGGATAACGGCGTGGGCAGAGAGACCATCCTGCGGTGGATTGGGGAGAAAGAGATCGCAAACACCATTGGTGAAATTCCGGAAGAGGTCGGCGCGCCATTCGGAAACCTGAAAGTCGTGGTTATGGAGTATGGGCAGCCTGAGCTCACTCCGGAAGGTGTGGATAAAAGTGTGACGGAGCGGGAAGCAGATAACCAACGGGGTGCTCCGGAAGCTGAAAGCAGAGTACAGCGGCAAG
>JAFUZB010000332.1 GCA_017476845.1 Clostridia bacterium | reverse complement strand
CTGGTAACGGGTCCTGCGGAGCCCCTTTTTCTGCCTGGGGCTTTGTACTTTACCTGTATCTTCCCGTGCAGGAAGTGCGCCTGTGTGCTATAGTCCTTATCTGGAAAACCATCAAGGAGGCAACCATGCTGCACAATGATTTCACCACGGGTTCGGTGCGCAGGCAGATCCTCATGCAGGCCCTGCCGCTGACCTTCGCACAGGTCGTGCAGCTTCTGTACAATATCGTTGACCGCATGTATATCGGGCATATGCCGGGGGATGGCGGGATGGCGCTGACAGGACTTGGGATCACCTTCCCGGTCATTGTCCTCATCGCGGCCTTCACCAGTCTCTTTGCCACCGGCGGCACCCCGCTCTTTGCCATGGCGCTGGGCAGGCGGGACGAAAAGGAGGCAGGGTGCGTCCTGGGCAACAGCTTTGTCATGCTCACGCTCTCCGCCGTCATCCTCTTTCTTGTCGGGAAGGGGCTGGCCCGCCTGATTCTCTTTCTCTTCGGGGCAAGCGAGGCCTCCTTTGTCTACGCGCAGAAATACCTATCCATCTATCTGTACGGCACCCTATTCTCCATGCTCTCCACCGGACTCAACGGCTTTATCAACGCGCAGGGGTTCCCGGGCATCGGGATGCTGACGGTCATGATCGGCGCCCTCCTCAATGCCGCCCTGGATCCCCTCTTCATCTTTGCCCTGCATATGGGCGTGGAGGGCGCGGCCCTGGCCACGGTCATCTCCCAGAGCGTGAGCTGCATCTGGGTCATGCACTTTCTCCTTCGCGGAAAGGCACAGGTGCCGCTCACGAGAGCGGGCATGCGCCTTCAGGGAAAGCGCGTGGGGCAGATGGTGCTCCTGGGCATCCCGGGATTTGTCATGCAGGGCACCAACAGCCTCACCCAGATCGTGGCCAACAATCAGCTGCAGCTCTTTGGCGGCGATATGTATGTCTCCATCATGACCATCGTCTCCTCCACCAACGAGATTCTGACCTTGCCCATATCGGGGCTTTGTAACGGGGCGCAGCCGGTGATGAGCTTCCACTATGGGGCGGGGGAGCGGGATACGGTCAAAGAAGGCATCCGCTTTACGACCCTGGTGTCCCTGGGCTATGGCGTGATGGCCTGGCTCTTTGCGATGCTCTTTCCCACCTTCTTCATCCGCCTCTTCTCCAGCGATGCGCGCATGGCCCTGGAGGGCGCTGTCATGCTCCGGCTCTGCTTTTGCGGCTATGCCTTCATGACCTGCCAGCACGTGGGACAGGCGAGCTTCCGGGCACTGGGAAAGGCCAGGGAGGCCATCTTCTTCTCCCTCTTCCGCAAGGTGGTCATTGTTGTGCCGCTGACCCTCCTCCTGCCGCCTTTGGGCCTTGGGGTGCGCGGTGTCTTTATCGCAGAGCCCATCTCCCAGCTCATTGGGGGTCTTGCCTGCATTGTGACCATGTACCGCACGGTCTACAGGAAGCTGTAGCGGTTATCGGAGAAAGCGATAAGTCCCCTGGGGCCATTTCCTTTACAGGGATGCAGCGATAGGCTACACTGTCCCAGAAAGATGATAAGCTACCTTTTCGGAGGGATACAAGATGAGCTTTATGGATCTCCTCAGGCGCCGCGCGAGCATTCGGCACTATGCCGCCGAGCCGGTTCCTGCGGATAAGTTGGAAAAGATACTTGAGGCGGGGCTGCTCACACCCAGCAGCCGCAACCTGCGGCCGGTCCGCCTCATCGCCGTGACGGATGCGGACGCGGTGCATGCCCTGGCGGAATGTAAGACGGCGGGCGCCGGCATGCTGCGGGAAGCCACGTGCGCCATTGTCGTGCTCGGGGACAGCAAGCTCTCGGATGCCTGGATTGAGGACACCTCACTGTCCCTTTTCAGCATGCAGCTCATGGCGACCGAGCTGGGTGTGGAGAACTGCTGGGTGCAGTGCCGCGCACGGCAGGCGGCGACGGAGAGCAGCGATGCCTTCCTGCACACGCTCCTGGACCTCCCGGACAACCTTTCCGTGGAGGCAGTGCTTGCCCTGGGAATGAGCACAGGGGAAGAGAAGAAGACCAAGGATGTTCCCTCTCTCCATGAGGGACAGGTGTTTTTGGGAAAATACGGAGTGCGCTACTGAGCGCAGGAAAGGAAACATATGTTTCGCGAGATGAGACGGATTGCCCAGCAGCTGGAGAAGGAGGAGAGCGAGCAGATCCTTCGGGATGCTACCTCCGGTGTCCTTGCCGTGTACGGGGACGACGGGTATCCCTATACCGTGCCAGTCAGCCATGTCTATCAGGACGGGAAAATCTATTTCCACTGTGCCAAGGTAGGCCACAAGATCGATGCTCTGAGACGCTGCGACAAGGTTTCCTTCTGTGTGATCTGGCAGGATGAGGTCATGCCAAAGGAGCGCACGACGGCCTTCATTTCGGTGGTGGCCTTCGGACGGGCACGCATCGTGGAGGACGAGGCCGGCCTTCGGTATATCGCGGACCTGGTGGGCAAAAAGTATTCCGGGGATTATCCCGAGCTGTGCCAGCAGGAGACCGATGAAGTGATTGCGGCCAACCGCATGTACTGCGTGGAGATCACCGTGGAGCACCTGACCGGAAAGTGCGGGCGCGAGGTGATGGAGAAGCGCAAGCGCGAGGCGAGGGGTAAGGCATGATTCTGGTCAGCGAGTGCCTGTGCGGCGTTCCCTGCCGCATGGATGGGCAGAGCAAGCCGAAGGATGAGGTGATTCGCCTCCTGGAGGCAGGGCTCGCCGTGCCCGTGTGCCCGGAGGTGCTGGGCGGGCTTCCCACACCGCGCGCCCCCAGTGAAATCCGGGATGGACGCGTGGTGAATAGCGAGGGCATGGACGTGACCGAAGCCTTTGCGCGCGGGGCCAGGGAAGCGCTCCGTATCTGCAGGGAGAAGGGCTGCACGATAGCCATCATGAAGAGCAAAAGTCCCTCGTGCGGATACCGCGTGATTCATAACGGACGCTTTGACGGGGGCCTTTGCGAGGGAAACGGCAAGTGTGTGGACCTTCTTTTGGAGGCAGGGGTCGAGGTGCTGACCGAAAACGATCTGGGAGATGCGACCATGCGCAGGCTCCTTGCCATGGGGAAGGAGGCGGACCATGCTGCGCAATAAGGAAAACAGGATACGGCTGCTAGTGCTGCTTGCGGGCATCGGAATGTGCGCATACGGGATTGCGCGCGGGGAGATGCTCATCGTGCTGCGCAAGGCGGCCGCCATCTGTCTGGAGTGTTGCGGGATTGGCTGAGAGGAAAAGACACTTTCCTGTGAGAAAAACGGTGCAGGGCATCTGGGGCCTTGCACAGAACGGGCATCTCGCGGGCTTTCTGACGGGCACGATCTATGCGGGCCCACTCAAGCAGTTCTGTGTTCCCGGGATGAACTGCTACGCCTGTCCCGGTGCCCTCTTTGCCTGTCCCATCGGGGCCATGCAGGCCAGCTTCTCGGCGAGACGGCCGAAGTTTGCCTTCTATGTCCTCGGCTTTCTCACGACCGTCGGTGTCCTGGTGGGAAGAATGATCTGCGGCTGGCTGTGCCTGTTCGGGCTCATCCAGGAGCTGCTCTACCGCATTCCGGTGCCCAAGCTTTCCATCCCCAAGAAGGCGGACCGGATACTGCGTTATCTCAAGTATGTCGTGCTGGTGCTCTTCGTCGTACTCTTCCCGATCATCCTCCGGGACGAGTACGGGGTGAGTTTCCCCTACTTTTGCAAGTGGCTCTGTCCGGTCGGCGCCCTGGAGGGCGGGATCCCGCTGGTGTTGCTCGATGAGACGCTGCGGCAGGCGGCGCACTGGCTCTATGCCTGGAAGATGCTGCTGCTTGCCCTGTGTATCGCCGCCAGCATGGTGATCTACCGCCCCTTCTGCAAGTATATCTGCCCACTGGGTGCCTTCTATGCCCTCTTTCAGCGCTTCAGCTTTCTGCAGCTGAAGGTGAATCAGGCCAGGTGCACCCATTGCGGAAGCTGTGCGCGGGCCTGCCAGATGCAGGTGAACCCGGCCGAGCATCCCTGCAGCGGGGAGTGTATCCGCTGTGGGGCGTGTGTCCGTGCCTGTCCGCATCAGGCACTCTGCTTCGGTATGGCCTCGCAGGCCAAGGAAGCGAGGATGAAGGAGGCTACATGATGAGAAGATTACTGTGTGTGCTTGTGCTCTGCCTGGTATTTGTGAGTATGGCACTGGGCGAGGAAGACGGCGTATGGGATTTCCCGGAGGCGGGACTTACCTTCACGCTTCCCCAGGCGTACCTGGAGTCGCAGGGTGTCATCCTGTACTCTGACGGCACCGAGTATATCTCCGGGGACGGCGTGTACGGCACGACCCTCTGGTATACCGGGCTTGAGGCGAGCGAGGTCTATCGGTATCTGACACTGCCCCAGAGCGCAACGGCCGAGGAGCAGACGCGCTTTATCGCCTCCACCCTCCCGCTCTTTACGGTCTACGGGATTAACGGGGGCAGGGATGAGGAGGCACTGCGCACCTACCTTGTCTCCCACGGCGTGGCCGCGGGGGAGATGGCGTTTCTTGGAAGCGTCGGCGAATGCAGCTTTTTCCTGGACGCGCAGGTGCCGGATGGGGAGAGCGTGACGCTCGCGATCCCAGACTTTGCTGAGGAGTACCTTGCGCTGCTAGAAATGCGTGATACGATCCCGGACTATCTTGCCTTCCGTGAGCCGCCTGTCTATGCGCTCCTAGGGGGCAATGTGTTCCGCTTTGAGACGGTGGACACCGAGGGGAATCCGATCTCCAGCGAAGCACTCTTCTCCCAGCACGAGATCACCATGATCAATGTGTGGGCGAGCTGGTGCGGCCCCTGCATCCGGGAGATGCCGGAGCTGGAAAAGCTGAATGCGCTGTTTGCGGAAAAGGACTGCGCGATCGTTGGCCTTCTCTATGATGGTACAGACGACTACGGGATTTCCGAGGGCAAGGCGGTCATGGAGGATACGGGCGTGACCTATACGGTGCTTTTGCCCTGGGCTACGATGGCGACGGATGTTCCCGTGCAGGCGTTCCCCACCACCTTCTTTGTGAACCGTCAGGGGGAGATTGTCGGGGAGACCATCGTCGGCGCCTATGTGGACCGCTATGCGGGGGCGCTGGACAGCCTGCTGGAGGCGCTCAAATAAAAGGGGTTCCCGGTTGCACACTACGCTGTAAGGGAAAGAAGGCAGGAAATGGAAAGCCGTTTCGAGGTAGAGCTCACCCTGGAGGAGGTCACCGACCTTCCCGGGGAGAGCTATGTGCTCATCGACACGCGCGACGAGGCTTCCTTTGAGTATGACACGATGCCCGGGGCGGTGCATGTGCCCGAGCTCATGGAGAAGGCAAAAAGCCATGCACTGGATAAGGCATGGGAAGACAAGAAGCTGGTGCTCTTTTGCATGCGCGGCTTTGAGAGCCGGGATATGGCCGAGACGCTTAGGGAATACGGCTACCTGGCCTACAGCCTGCACGACGGGTTTGCGGGGTTTATCAGGAGCAATCTGGAGCGGGAGGACAGAAGCGAGGCGATCGAGAAGAGCCTGCGGTCCCGGCACTTTCACGAGACGCTCTTCAGCCCCTTTGCCCGGGCTGTCCGGGACTACGCCCTGGTCAATGAGGGCGACCGGATCGCGGTATGCATCTCGGGCGGCAAGGACTCCATGCTCATGGCCAAGCTCTTCCAGGAGCTGGAAAGGTGCCGCAAGGTGAATTTCTCCCTGAAGTTTCTGGTCATGGATCCCGGCTACAATGAGCTCAACCGGCTTGTGATCGAAAAGAATGCCCGGCAGATGGGGATCCCGATCACGATCTTTGAAAGCACGATCTTTGATACCGTAGATAACCTCGGGTCCCGCGCCTGCTACACATGTGCCAGGATGCGCCGCGGCTACCTCTACAAGGAAGCCCAAAGCCTTGGCTGCAACAAGATTGCTCTGGGGCACCACTTTGATGATGTCATTGAGACCATCCTCATGGGCATGCTCTGGGGCGGGCAGTTCCAGACCATGATGCCCAAGCTGCACGCGGAGCACTGGGAGGGCATGGAGCTGATCCGGCCCATGTACTATGTCCGCGAAAGCGATATCCGTGCCTGGCGGGACAGCCAGGGACTGCACTTTATCCAGTGCGCCTGCCATTTTACCGACACGTGCTCTTCCTGCCGCGACGACGGGGTGCCGGTATCCAAGCGCATGGAGACCAAGCTCCTGATCCGAAAGCTCCGGGAAACCAATCCCGCGGTGGAGAGCAATATCTTCCACGCCTCCGAGTGCGTGAATCTCGCCACCGTCCTCGGCTACAGGCAGGACGGGGAGAAACACAGCTTTCTTCAGGACTATGACGGACCGCAAGGCCGGAACGCGTAAAGAAAGGAACAATGCAGGATGAATTTCGTCTTTATTTCCCCGAACTTTCCCCACACCTACTGGCAGTTCTGCGACAGGCTCCACCGCAACGGGGTCAATGTACTGGGCATCGGTGACAGTCCCTATGACGACCTGGAATCCCCGCTCAAGGGCGCGCTTACGGAGTACTACAAGGTGGGGTCTCTGGAAAACTATGATGAGGTCTATCGGGCGGTGGCCTATTTTGCCTTCCGCTACGGGGAGATCAACTGGATTGAGTCACTCAACGAGTACTGGCTGGAGCAGGATGCCAAGCTGCGCACAGCCTTCCATGTGACCACGGGCATCCAGGAGGACAAGATCGCGGTGATCAAGGAAAAGTCCCGCATGAAGCAGGTCTACTTTGATCACGGGATCCCCAGTGCCCGCCAGCACCGCGTGAGCGATCTGCCTTCGGCGCAGGCCTTCCTCGCGGAGGTCGGTTATCCCGTCATTGTCAAGCCGGACATCGGGGTGGGCGCGACCAACACCTGGAAGCTGGAAAACGATGCGGACCTGGCGCGGTTTTATGAGGAGAAGCCCGCTGTGCCCTATGTCATGGAGGAATTTGTGGAGGGCGAGATCTGCTCGTACGACGCCATCTCCGACAGCCACTGCGATATCCTCTTTGAGACCATGACGGTGTGGCCGCCGGTGATGGATATTGTCCTTAAGGACCTGGACCTTCGCTATTACACCTGCCCCGAGGCACCGGAGAAGCTGCGCGAACTCGGTCGCAAGACCGTTAATGCCTTCGGGGTGGCCAGCCGCTTTGTGCATCTGGAATTCTTCCGCCTGACAAAGGCGCGCAAGGGCCTGGGCGAGGTCGGCGACTTTGTGGCCCTGGAGGTCAACATGCGCCCGGCGGGCGGTTATACGCCGGATATGATGAATTTTGCCCAGTCCGTGGACGTCTACCAGATCTATGCGGATATGGTGACGGCAGACAGGCGGCTGTTCCCGTCCCCAAGCGAGACCTTCTACTGCGCCTATGCCAGCCGCAAGGACGGTCATGTCTACACGCACACCCACGAGGAGATCATGGCAAGGTACGGTGCGAACATGGTCATGCAGGAGGAGATGCCGCAGATGAACTGGCCCCAGATGGGCCGGTACATGTACACCGCCAAGCTCCCGGATTATAAGGCGGCGCAGGACTATCTGGATTTTGTGCTGCTCTGACGAAAAGAAGCGCCCGCAAGGGCGCTTTTACGATGCAACGATATTGTGCATCCAGATGCCTTTTTTGACGAGCACATAGCCCAGGACGCACTTGATCCAGTCGCCGATATTGACCATGGCGAGGATCAGGGCAACATGGAAGCCAGTGTAGCGGGAGAGGAAAAAGGCGATGGGAATGGAGATGAGCCAGGCGGAGACGGAGTCAAACAGGAAGGTAATGACGGTCTTTCCGCCGGAGCGCAATGTGAAGTAGGAGGCATTGAGGAAGGCGTTTTGCGGCATGAAGATGGCCGAGACGAGCATGAGCTGGGTAGCCAGGGTACGCACCGCATCGGAGGTATTGTAGATCCTGGGGAAGAGCGGCGCGGTGAGGAGCTGGAGAAGGGCCATCCCCGTGGCGATCATGACGGAGAACGCGATCATCTTGTTGTCGGTATCCCGGGCCTCCTCCAGTTTGTCTGCGCCCAGGAGCTGTCCCACGATGATGCCCACGGAGGATCCGAGGGACAGGAAGACAACGTTAAAGAGGTTGGAGATGGTGGTGGAAATGTTGAGGGCCGCCACGACATTCAGTCCGCGCACGGAGTAGCACTGCACGAGGAAGGCCTGCGCGGAGGACCAGAGCGCCTCGTTGATGAGAAGCGGCGCGCCCTTGACGGTGATCCGTTTAACCAGGGAAGAGGGCATCGCGAAGGACTTGTAGATGCCGCGGATGTACGGTACCCGGTCCAGATGCGTGTGGGTCCAGATGAGGACAATGGCCAGCTCCACATAGCGGGAGATGACGGTCGCCACCGCGGCGCCCGTGACGCCGAGCTTGGGAAAACCCAAGGAGCCGAAGATGAGCAGGTAGTTGAAGAAGAGGTTGACGAAGACCGCTATGATCCCGGCTTTCATGGGCAGCATGGTTTCGCTGCCTTCACGCAGGGTGGAGGTGTAGACCTGCACGAGCATGAAGGCGGGGAGCCCAAGGAGCATGACACGAAGGTAACTAAGGCCTGCCTCCATGGTCAAGGCCGCGTCCGTCCCGTCCCCGGAGGTGATATAGAGCCCGATGAGCTTGTCGCCTGAGAGGAGAAACAGGGCGCCTGCGATGGCGGTGACGAGAATGCCCAGGCAGAGCTTATAGCGGAAGGTATAGCGGACGCCGTCCCAGTCGTTCTGTCCCATGTACTGGGCCGTAAAGATGCCGGCCCCGGCCAGACCGCCGAAAATGCACAGGGCATAGACAAAGTTCAGCTGGTTGACGATGGCTACCCCGCTCATCTGTTCGGTGCCCACGCGTCCGACCATGATGTTGTCCAGGAGGGAGACAAAGTTGGTGATGCCGTTTTGGATCATAATGGGGATCGTGACGCGCATCACCATGCGATAGAAGGCGCGGTCCCCG
Organism: Clostridia bacterium; assembly: GCA_017476845.1. Lineage (GTDB taxonomy): Bacteria > Bacillota > Clostridia > Christensenellales > Aristaeellaceae > UBA2943. The sequence continues at coordinate 1,290 of JAFUZB010000332.1, read as the reverse complement.
ATGAAGCGGCTGCGCAAATGTCGTTTCATGGTTTACCTCATGCTTACAGGAGGGCGAGGAGCTGATCCATCTGCTCGCGCGTGGTCGCCCAGCTGGTGGCCAGGCGGATGACCGTATGGGTGCTGTCCGCCTTCTCCCAGAAGCCGTAGACGACCTGCTCGGAGAGCGTACGCAGCTGCTCGTCGGGAAGGGTCACAAAGACCTGGTTAGTGGTGTTTTTCATCGGCTGCACATAGCCCTTCTTTTCCAGCACCTCCCGAAGCTCACTGGCAAAGTCCACCGCGCTCCTTCCGAGCGTAAAGTAGAGATTGTCCGTAAACAGGGCACCGAACTGCACACCGCTCAACCGGCCCTTAGCCAGGAGCGCGCCGTGCTGCTTGACGGTGGTGAAGAAGTGGGGGATGCGATCGTGCACCGGGATGACCACGGCCTCGCCAAAGAGGAGACCGCACTTGGTGCCGCCGATATAGAAGGCATCGGTAAGGGCAGCGAGATCGGGAAGCAGGACATCGTTATCCTTGGCCGCGAGGGCATAGGCCAGGCGGGCACCGTCCACATAGAGGAAGAGGCCGTGGCTACGACAGACCTCGGAGATGGCTGTGAGCTCCGCCTTGCTGTACAGCGTCCCGTACTCGGTGGGCTGGGAGAGGTAGACCATGCCCGGCATCACGGTGTGATCCCGGTTGTCATCCGCCTCATAGGCTGCCACGAGAGATGCAATCTGGCTGGCGGAGATTTTGCCCTCCCGGTGGGGAAGCGTCATGACCTTGTGTCCGCCAAACTCGATGGCGCCGGCCTCATGCACGGCGATATGGCCGGTATCGGCTGCGATGACGCCCTGATAGCCGCGAAGAACGGCATCGATGACGGTGGCGTTGGTCTGTGTTCCGCCCACCAGGAAAAAGACATCCGCCTCCTGGCACTGACAGGCCGTGCGGATTTTCTCGCGGGCCTCCTCGGAATAGCTGTCCGTTCCGTAGCCCGGGGAAGAGACAAGGTTGGTGCGCACGAGGGCCTCCAGCACCTTTTCGTGGGCACCCTCCTGATAGTCTGAGCCAAAATACAGCATAGCGCTGCCTCCTATGGATGAGATAAACGCGGCTATTGTACCTTGCCTGCGCCCTGCAAACAAGAGGGAAAATCACGGCAAGCGGGCACATGAAAAGCGGCCTCTGCTCTAGACAAGAACAGAGACCGCTTTAGCTATGCCTTATTCAGCAGCCTTCACGCTGGTGATGTGGGGATTGGCACCCTCGTACCAGTACAGGAAGCCTTCCAGATCGATCACGT
>JAFUZB010000331.1 GCA_017476845.1 Clostridia bacterium | reverse complement strand
TGGAGGCACCAATCGGAATGCTATAGTAATAGGAGCCCACATCGGATTTGTATATGCTTATGAAGTAAAGAACATCAAATACGATAGCAAGCAGAGCCATTCGAGAAGAGAAACTGTTCTTGATAAAGCGCATGCGGTCAAGGCTGACATCGTCATCGGGCCTCTTCGCCAGCTTTACACCGATCATCTTTTTCTCCCCCTGCATGAGGATTGCCTTCCAGAGAAGGTTAACCAGGAGAAGAAAACTGACAAAGAGCAGAAAACCGATCACATAGATATGCAGATCAAACCAGAATGTGGAATCTATATACGGAGTATCCCACAGATCTGCAAAGTCCAGCAATGCCTCGAAATCCAGCGTCAGAAACTGAGCTTTAAAGGCTGTAAGCTGAGCATGCATCCAAATCGACAGTCCTACACTGGCAACAATATATAGAACAGAAGAGCATATATTGCCGATGTAATATCTTCTGCGTGAATGTGTTCCCGTGAGAAACAGCAGGCAAGCCAACAGAATCATGCCAATGCTCAGCTTCAACAGAAGCTGATTAAAAGGCTGCATATCATAATAGATAATGGAGCCTGGCACATCTGTATCTGTCAGGTCGTAGGGATTGGACATAGTGTAATACAGACTGTCATACAAATCGGTCATCAGACCCAACGCATAGAGGAACACAAGAGCACCCGCAACGATCGCTGCAAAGCAGATGATCTTCTGCCAGATTAGCTGTCGACGATACATAATGACCTCCCATATAAGAAACAATCTGTCCCGGACAGGGGATGCGGGTGCATCCCCTGTCCAGAATTCACGGAAGACTGTGTATTACTGATTAAGCGTGTTGTAATATTCCACCAGACGTTCCCAGGCACGCTGCTTCAGAGCGAGATACTGTTTGCCGTTCATATTGCCGTTGACAAATGCTGCGGCAGACTCGGCGTCATCCATGCCCTCTTCGGTATAGCCCGAAACGATCTCATCCACAAACAGGTTCTGTCCGCCCTTGCTTGAAGAGAACTTCGAAGTCAGATCGGTGAATCCGTTGATGCGATCGCTCTCGTTCTTGGTGGAAGGAAGTACGGTAGGAACAGAAGTGTACCAACCATTATCAGTGACGGCGAGCTCCGGATGCTTGATTGTACCAAGACCGATTGCAACGGAAATCTTTCCAGCGCCTTCCCGACCCACAACGTGTGTGCACTGATATTCGAAAGCCTGGCTCTTAGCGAAGGACAGGGTGGATCCGAGATACTGACGTGCATAGTTGGTGTAGTTGCCAGAAGCCTTTTCCCAAAGCTCAGCATAGGTTACATCTGCGATCTCAGGCATCTGCTTGCCGTTGAAATTGAAGGTGACATAGGAACCATCATCATTGGTCTTAATGAAAGCATCAGGTCCGTAGGACATCAGGATCTGGCCTTCTTCACTGTAGGCATAATCAATGAGCTTAAGCGCAGCATTGAGCTTATCGGTATTGTCTCCGACACCAGGCTTGGAGATTCCCCAGCCATCGGTCTTCACGGAACGCCATGACTCAGTAAAGCGCATATAGACGCCGTTTTCGTCCGTTCCATCATACCAGCGTGCAACAGGAACCATCACGGCCATATACTTCTCGCCGTCCTGAAGGGCGGTTTCGTTGTAGATGGTCTGTGTCTGGTTGTAGTCATAGTGCATGAAGCCCATATCATTTTCGAGATAGGTCTTGGTGCTTTCTGCAGAGGCATCAATAAAGGCTTTAGAAATCAGACCCTCGGAGGCCAGGGCATTCAGCTTTTCCATAGCCTCATAAGCATCGACTTCCTGACGCGCATCGCGCAGCTGGCCTTCGCTGTCAATCCACAGGTAATCCTGGCGGGACTCGAGACCACGAACACCAAAGAGATGGCCGGCAAAGCGCATCATATCCACGCGGCGCTGGGTATTGTCGTCTTCACGGGAGAAGAGGCCCTGTACAGTGTCGGTGCCGTTGAGGGTGTAGGGATTAGCAACAACACAGCGAAGCAGTGCAACGAGTTCGTCGACATCCCATGCAGCATTCTGTCCAATGAAAAGGTTGGAACGCTCAGTGCCGTAGTATCCGTCATAAGCTTCATCAATGTATGTGCGGAGCAGGTTAACAGCTGCAACGCCATCGAGCTCGCCGGCGGACAGAGCATCGTTCATCTTAGCAACAATGTTGCCAGCCTTGTCATAATTCTTGGCGATGGTATCGACAGTTTCGCCGTCCAGGTTCACCACATCAACAGTTACAGTGCCAGAGACAGGCATATAAGGAGTATAAACTGCAGCATTTACAGCCTTAGTCTGATCAGCGGCAAATTCACCTTCACCGTCCAACAGCTTCTGCACCCAGTCAACGCGCATGAGCGGCATACGCTCAATATCATTGACACCGTCGAAATACGGGGAGAAATAGATCGCACCATTGGTGGTGTTGCCGGTAATGGAAAGACGAACGATCGGGTTTTCCTCCAGATAAGCCTTGAAATTCGGCATCTGGTCAAGATAATCAGCGATGTTAACAATGCTTCCTGCCTCACCATATTCGGTCAGCGTGGAAGCAGTACCACTGAGCATATCAACTTCGTTAAGACGCTCTTTCCAGAAATCGAATTCCTTGGAAGCGCTCTGTCCCTGATAGTGATCTTCAAAAACTACACCAAGCTTGTTCTGGACTTCGACCCAGGTGGGCTTCAGATCGCCTGCATGATAGGTATTGCCATCGGCAAGTGTGATGCCTTCACCGGCAACCTCTGCATCAAAGAAGAGGCCGGTCTTGGTGGAGTTGTAACCGGTTGCCATACGAAGTACCGTGCCTTCGGCAAACGCAAGATCTGCGCTCTCGGCGGAGGCAGAAAATGCGGTCATGCTGGCAAGCATGGTGACAACGAGCATCCAGACAAGGAGTTGCTTCGTCTTCATGTGAAAAACCTCTTTTCTTAATATATGTCAACCGGTTTGAGCCGGTCGAACATTCGTTATTCTTTGACACCGCCTACATTGGTGCCTTTGGCGAAATATTTCTGTATAAATGGATAAATCACCAGTATCGGGACAATGGAACACACAATCAATGCATAGATCACAGAATCCGAAGCATAGACTTCATTCCATCCGGCCATAGCCTCGGAATCTGTATATTCTTCAAGCTTCAGACGGATAAAGACTTGGAGCGGGTGTTCGTTAGAATTCGATATCATCTGGCGAGCCCAAAAGTAACCATTCCATCTGGAAATCGCAAAGAAAAGCGCTACGGTTGCAATGGTGGAACCACACATCGGGAGATAGACCTTGCGAAGCACCTGGAACTCGGTGGCACCATCCACAATGGCCGCTTCTTCTATTTCCGACGGAACGCCTTCAAAGGCATTGCGAAGAAGGATGATGTTCATGGCTGCCATACCCATTGCAATAACAACGAGCCACTTATCATCGGTGATACCAATTGCATTAAAGACAGACTTTGTATCCAGATAATTCAAGTACTGCGGAACGATACCTGCGGAGAAAAGCATGGTAAATACCAGGAAGAAATTGAAGAAACGTCTGAAAAGAAGCCGCTTCTTGGAAAGAGCATAAGCGCCAAGAATAGAGATAAAGAGCGACCAAACAGTGCCATAGAACGTCAGGAACAATGTGTTGGAATAAGAATTCCAAAACATGTTGTCATTAAACATTCTGCCGAAAGCATTGAACTGGACATCCTTTGGAAAAAGAATCACCTGGTTGTAATCGACAGCTGTGCGCCCACTTACAGAAGCGGAAATGGCATACAGAAACGGATAAAGGCAAGCAAGGGAAAAAATGAGAAGCAGAGTATAGCTCAGAATCTTAAAGATCAGTTCGCTGGTTTCAAGCTTTCTTTTCATAATCTACTCCCCTCCCTCAGTACAGCGAGACATCCGAGGCTTTTCGGGCAATGGTGTTGGCTGAGATCACAAGAAGCATTCCGATTACGTTATTCATCATTTCTGCAGCGGAAGCGAGTCCTTTATTGGCTCCCTCAAGACCATATCGATTGGCAAAGGTAGATACAACATCAGCAGTCACATATGTATTCTGGTTGTAAAGAAGAAGAACCTTCTCGTAACCGACATTCAGAAGAGAACCAATACGGGTGATGAGCATGATGACGATGGTTGAAAGAATGCTTGGCAGTACAACATACCGCATTTGTGACATTTTGCCTGCGCCGTCAATTTGTGCTGCTTCATAACTAGTCGGTGAGATAGCAATAATGGCAGCAAAGTAGACGATGCTATCGTAACCCGCGCTCTCCCAAATACCGCTGATCAGGTAGATCGCACGGAAGAAGTTCGGATTATTGAGCAACCCGGCATTGGCCACATCGTAACTGATAAGACCGATAGATGATAGAAACTGCGAAATAATACCCATACCGGATGTGAGGGAACCTTGCTTGACAAGCATCGTCACAAGACTGGTCATGACAACGGTGGACATGAATTTGGGCAGGTATGACACCACCTGAAAAGTGCTTCTGACGATATTGGACCTGATCTCGTTAAAGAAAAGTGCAAGAATGATCGGCATGGGAAACCCGAATAACAAACCGTAAAAACTGAGCAAGAAGGTGTTGCGCATGGCGCGCCAAAACTCCCCCGACAGACCAGTTCCGCCGACAAGTAAAGTCTTAAAATAAGAAAACCCCGAAAAATACTGCTCTGCTACAGGCTTTACCTCATCGGAAACCTTAAAGCATCCCAACAGTTCATACATCGGCAAATAACGCCAAAAAAGAAACACTAAAAGCATGGGGATGAGCATAACGTATAAACGCCAGTCTTTGATAATGGTTTCTCCAACGTGACGCCAATGGTGCTTCTCAACATCATCACGAACGATCTGCTCGGGATTTTCTCGATACGCGCCTTCTGCTGCATCCCAGATGAGAAAGTCAGTTGCTTTTACTGCCATGCTTCCGTCCCTCCAACTGTCTCGTTTTCTTTGTGTTGACGCTGAACATAATGCATCTGCTCTTCGAGCACACCGTCCAGTCTTCTTGCAATCCACATAATAACGATCGCAAACAATCCGGACAATGTATCAGTAAGATAAAAGTGTAATGCAATCGCTGGTGCATAGCCAACGAAAAGAGATATCAGGGCACGACCTGTTTGCATGCATATGACCGAACCCAGACCGAATGCCATACAGTATATCGCCTGCGACCGCAATTTTTTCCACCCAAGTAAGCGTAGCGGAACAAGCATAACAAGAGCGAAAATGTTACCGACAACATAGATCAAGTATTGAAGTGGTTGTGCGAAACTGAACAGACAGAACGACACACCACCTACGATTGCGATAAGTATTCCCGGAAGTCCCCAGCGAAACAAAGTAATTGCCGTTAATACCCCAGTTATGGAAACCGTATAAGGCAATTCTGGAAACCAGCGACTGTAGGCCGTAACGATCAGTGCTTCCATGAGAAAAGCTAGCGTGCAAAAAAGGCACAGATCAATTCGGCGATAGGTGCGCAGGGAAATCTGCTTTCGCATGGGACTCTCCTTTCATATACCACGCTTTTACCCATGCAACATGTCATTGCAAAATCG
>JAFUZB010000330.1 GCA_017476845.1 Clostridia bacterium | reverse complement strand
GTGCTCGCGACAGGAAATGCCACCAAGCTTCTAAAAGACGGCGATATGGTCCTGGTGGACGGCACGCAGGGGATTGTCACCCGGCTATGAACATCCTCCTGCGAATGCAGGAAACGCACCACTCTATGGGGCCTTCTGGGGTACCTCACAACACCTACAGCACCCCGCCATCTCATATCAACCAACTTCCCCCCGTAGTTCAACGTTAACTAACGTTTCGCGGGAATGATCTCTCGTCCCGATTTTTCTCACATGTCAAGGTAAAAGAAGAGGCACAATCCCTTATAAATCAATGGATTGTGCCTCTTCTTTTGAATTATAATATGTGCCCCTAAGCAGGTTTTTTCTTTCGAAGTGGTAGCTCTTGACAGTATCTACAACGTGCGGAATCCCGGTTGTCTAGTTGTTCACTATTTCACTGATCATCTGAAGCTTTTTCTCGATTTCCTCTAGTCTTCTTTTTAATGATGTGATTTCCTGATCTCGCTCATTGATCAGTTCCTGAACGGATGCAAGAGTGACAGAAACATTTCCTGAAGCTGACCGTGTAGTGTTGGAACCACCGCCTGATTTCTTTCGTGTTTCCACTATGTTTCCTTGATCATCCAGTTTGCCGATCAGTTTCCGATGAGATCTCGGCTGCTTTGTAATGGGATCACGATACGATTTCGAATCGTATACGTACGTAACATTGGACTGTTTGGTGTGTATATAAACTAGAGCCACTTTATATTCCTCCCGACTCCCTGTTACGCCACTACTCTAGTTGTGTCAAGTAGTTATGAAAATCGTTGATTCAGTGATTTGCGAAATATCGTTTGACATGGACATCTAACTTCCGGATTTTTGACACTGCTATAAAGTAGCTGCCCCTATCCATAGAAACTCATTGAAAGGGGCCGTGAAGCCCGGGTATCTTTGTGATGCGGTTATTTCACAGCCCCCGCGAAAGAGAGATTATTTACCGCTGGCCTTATTGGGGTCCATCCAGCCCTGGTGATTGATGTACAGCCAGGCCCAACGCTGCTGCGTGTCCAGCTTTTCGCCCAGCACGTAGCCCCACGCTACGGTCACATCATCGGCGGAGGGTGCTTTATCGCTGCCGCCCTGGAAATCTATTAATCTTCTTTGTCTTCCCACTTTTCCAGTACGGCTTCAACCTGAGCAATCAGCTTTTCCTTTTCCGGGATTACATAGGTGTAGGTCGACGCGAAGATGTTGTTGGAAAGGCCGCCCAGAGCATATTCTGCACTTACGTTATCCTTGTCGGTACATAGAATGATTCCGATCGGCGGGTTGTCTCCCGGCTCATTCACTTCCGCTGCATAGTAGTTCAGATACATATTAAGCTGACCGACGGCCTCCGGCATCAGTTTTACTGTCTTAAGTTCGATGAGGACATATGCGTGCAGTTCTTTGTTGTAGAAGACCATATCCACGTAGTAATGCGTATTATTCAGCGTGACGCGCTGCTGTGTTCCTACGAACATGAAACCTCTGCCAAGTTCCAGCATGAAATCTTCAATCTGCCTGACCAGAGCTTTTTCAAGCTCATTTTCAAGAACGGGTTTGTTCTCTGGAATGCCCAGGAATTCAAAGACATACGGGTCTTTTACGATATCTTCTGGAGCTGCAAGCTCCTGACCTTTGGTAGCCAGTTCATATACTTTTTCTTTATTCGCTTTGCCGTCAGATAACAGCAATCTTTCAAAGAGAGATGTTGAGATCTGCCGTTTCATCTCTCTGACAGACCAGCCGGAGCGCTCACATTCTTTCTCATAGAAGCTGCGGCGATCTGGATCCGAGATAATAAGAAGCTCGCAGTAATGAGACCAGCTTAATTTAGCAGACAGCGTCTGTTGAATTTGATATGTCTGGTAAAATCTTCTCATAAACTGCAGATTCGAAACGGAAAAGCCTCTTCCAAACTCTTTTGTCAGCCGCTTTGAAATCTGCTTCAAAGTAGATTTCCCATATTCAGCCCTTTTATCGCTGACCTGTTCATGCTCGACAATAACACGGCCAATATTCCAATAGGCAAGTAACTGCTCATTATTAACTTGAGTAGCAACATTTTTCCTTGCATTGATCATGATTTCCCTGATTTGAGAAATCATCTCTTCTTGAATAATCAATTCATTATCCATGAGTAGCACCTCCCTTGAATTTAACAGACAGTGTCTGTTAAATCTTATTCATCTTCTTTTGGCGGTTCCTCTGTCAGCTCGATGACATCCGTGATCTCGCATTGAAGGGCATCACAGATCTTTGCCAGCGTTTCCATGCTGATTCCTTTATTCTTCCCCATGTTGGCAATCATATTTGTGGTCAGCCCGGCGGATATACGAAGATCTTCTTTTTTCATGTTCTTATCTAGAAGTGTGTGCCACAGAGGCTTATAGCTAATGTGTCTCATAATTGTCTCCGTTTCATCAAAAAGCAAGCCTTCTCTCAACAAGGATATAATATCGTGAATCTTGCGATTTAGCAAACTAATCTTGATAAATGCCAGCATTAAGATTGTTCCACGACCGTAGCATGATTACCATCGCGGCGCTGTTCTCCGCCGGCTTGTATCCGCAGTTGAGGGTACATCTGTCCATTGGTAAGGATCACGGCCTCACGAAGCAGGAAGCGGTGGAGATAGTAACCCAACTCGCTTTCTATTGCGGCTGGCCCAAAGCATGGAGCACATTCCCGCTCATCCAGGAAGTGTTCGGAGATGAGGAAGCTGAGCTCGACGGTGTACCTTCCAATCTATCGTATTCCCCGTTGGAGAAAAGAACCCCTATGGGCAATATTTTATCGGCCAGAGCTATCTGGCTTCATTGTCCTCTGCGCAGGTACCGGTCTTCAATGTTACCTTTGAGCCGGGCTGCAGGAACAACTGGCATATCCATCATGCCAGCGAGGGCGGCGGGCAGATGCTGATCTGCGTCAGCGGTCGTGGCTGGTATCAGGAATGGGGACAGAAAGCCCGCGAGCTTCATCCCGGCGATGTGGTGAACATCCCGTCAGGTGTCAAGCATTGGCATGGTGCAGCCGCAGACAGATGGTTCCAACATCTGGCCATTGAAGTGCCCGGCAAGGATGGCAAGCCGAATGGCTTGAGCCGGTCGATGATGAGCAATACGGAAAGCTGAAGTAACGCTTGCCTAAAAAACAAGGCATCCTCTCCCAGAATCTCTGGTGGCAGGATGCCTTTTGCTATACCTGTCCGGGGCATATGCGTCGATCCTAGATCACGACGGTCTGCGCTGAAATTCTTCCCTTCAGAGTCGTCAGTATTTTGCTCATGGCTGCTTCCTTTCATCGCATTCGTGGACCAGGTCGTACATATGGAACTTCTCCCCGCAATTGCGTACTCTGTCAAGCTTCATTCCAAGATGCACGTAACGGGCAGCCTTATCTTGATCGTCCGTATCGAGGATGACCGGCACACATTGGCTTTGCGCAAGGGCGTACGCGTGATCCATCATCTGACGCATATAGCCCTGCCCCTGGTATTCCTTTCGTACGACCAGCATTTCGATACGCAGGAATTTGCGTTTCGCCTTCCGCATGCGCGTCTCAATGGTCCCGCCATCGGAAAAACAGGCATTGATGAACTTCTTCATGTTTCCGAATCCGCCGAGCGCTTTTTTCTCCGCGGCGACCATTTTGATTCCGTCGACAAATCCGATCTTGCCCCCGGCTCCTTCACCGGACAGCATAAGATACCCTTCCTGACGCGGTGAAGTTGCATACAGCACACCGCTCTTGTAGGCGGCCTGTACGATCGCGTTGATATAGATGAACATCGCCTCTCGGGAAGAGATGTACTTGATCAGCCCGATATCCGCTTCACTGTACGGATAATCATAAAATGCATCCGCGATCTGGCTGGAGATTTCCTTCACACCTTCATCGGATAGTCCGCTAAGCTTTATCATCGTCTCACCTTCTGTTAGATGTAACTAACCTTCGTCTGTAAAATAAGCCCATCAACATCCGTCCCCAGATGATCCCGGATCACTGCTTGATGGGCACAAACTCGATTCGTCACTATGGGTAATTATAGCGCAAGAAGCGCTTTTTTCAAGGCGGAAAGCGGAACATCGAGCGTCCTTCTACGTGCGTAAATCCAATCATAAACAGGACTTCTGTACATCCTGCGGCTATCTCGCCTGCGCGATGTTTCCCGTTTTACCCTTGTAGGCTTTGAATCTTTCGCTTCACCTCGAGGGCACTTCGGCTTTTCCGATGTCCTTCACCCCAGACGCGGACGAGAAGAGCACAGGCCGCGTCAATCATGCCGCTCGCCTTTTCGATCTCCCCCATCCCCGCCAAGACACCGGCATAGACCGCTCGCGTATCAGCACTCCAGGGAGAATCCTCCCCAAACCGCTTCTGCCGCATATCCATCGCTTTCTTTGCCAGAGGAAACGCCTTTGCATACTGCTCCTCGCGCCAGAGAATGTCCGCAGCGTTCCGCAGATGTGTGGCGCGGGTATCCTCCGGAATCTCCAGACCTTCATCCAATTCCAGCACCCGCAGGATCGTCTTTTCCGCCTCATCCAAACGCTGCATGCCGCAAAGCAGCACGGCGGTGTTATTGAGCAGGTACGCAAACTCCGCGCTTTTGGTCCGATGAAGGGCAATATACTGCGCTTCCAGAAGACGGAACTCCGCAAATGCCTCCTCCCAGGCTTCCGCCTGCATGAGCGCAACCCCGTAGGTGTTTCGCGTCGCCATAACCTTCTGGGCTGTGTCTTCATAGCGAAGGCTTTTCAGGATCTCCAGACAGGTTTTCAGCCGCATTCCGGCCTCCTCCGGTCTCCCCACATCCAGCATACACACGCCCAGTCTGTAGCAGAGATTCGAATACTGAATGGACTGCGTGAGTCCCGATGCCCGGAGGATCTCCTCTGCTGACCTAAGCGATGCTGCAGCCAGGAGGGGATCTGCGAGATGGCGCTGCTCAAAAACGCTGTAGGCGATCAGGAACCGTGCCGTCTCACTGCTTGTCTCATCTTCCGGGCGAAGACGGCGGAACATGTCCTCCGCACTCTCACTTTCCCGGGCAGAGGATGCATATTCCAGCACGGTATACAAGCTTCCCCTGTCCCGGATGCACGCTGGGAACCCTTTCAAATCCAGGATGTGCCTCAGATACCCGTTCAGATTTTCCCGTGTACTCTTCTCGACAATGTCCCGAATCCCAAGTGATATCCAATAGTCCGCCTCGTCCCCTTCATCGCCAAGCCCTTCATCGAGAAAGGCCCTGTGAATGGCATAGCACGCGTCCGGAAGAGTCACGTAGGCCGTGCTCCCAAGCGCCTGCTCAAGCTTGCTCAGCGCACGAATGAAGACCTGATTCAGATGCTGCAGCTGAAGGGTCAGGGAATAGACGATTCTGTCTGCGATGGCGTCCCCGCTGCCTGCTTTCTCCAAAAGGGCCTCGCACAGCTTGGGAAATTCATCCGCCGCAAGGGGTGTCAGGCGGATGGTTTCCCCGATCAGCGGATGCACCGTATACCCTTCACTGCCCATCAGAAGCCAACCGCTGTCATAGAGGATCTGGCAGGAGACAGAGAGGGATTCTGCGCAGTCAAAGATATCGCAGGTATAGTCGATGAGCTTCTCCGGAAGATAGTAGACGTTGGGGAAAAGCGAGAGCAGCTGCATGAGTCGCTTCTGCTGAGCGCTGAGACTGTCCGCAGCAAAAGTCCTCGCAAAGATATCCGACAGGTTCTCTGCCGATGCCTGGTGCACGTAGGAAAGACCGGTGATGCCTTCCATGCGAATGTGTTCCAGGAGCGTCCCCAACGGCCAGAACCGCTTCCTGCACATTCTGGCAAACAGAACCAGTGCCAAGGGATGTCCCACCGTATACCTGCACAGCTCCTCGATTTCCGAAGGGCTCGCCTTACCGCCTTGATCGTAATAGGAAAGAAGCAGCGGAACATCCATATCCTCCAGGCCTTTCAGGGGAAGAACATTAAATCCGTCTATCCCACACAGGCGGGTGGTGACAATCACATCGCATCCGTAGGTCGAAAGCTTTCCAAGGGCTGTATCCTTCGAGGGTAGGGCATTGACATTGTCGATGAGAAGAAGCGTTTTCCCCGCCTCTTCCGCTTCCAGTTCCTCCCGGGCTCGTTGGATTCGCTTTCCCGCCTCCGTCTCCCGAAGGAACGGGAAGGCGCTGAGGAAACTGTTTTCGAGCGACTCCTCGTACTGTACAAAAGCCACGCGGGCGTATTTTTCCTCTTCCGTCAATTTCTCCAGCAGCTGGCGCGTAAACTCTGTCTTGCCTATGCCGCCCATCCCGCTGACAACAAGCTTTCCCCGCTTTTCCATGATGGCAAGCGCAGTGTCCATCTCGTTTTTTCTTCCGAAAAACGCACTTTTCATCAGTGGCTGCACACAGAGAAGACAGTCTCGTCCGGTAATCACCCTGACATCCCGCATCCCAATCTGGCTGCGCCTGAGGGCGTGCAGCCCCTGTGGTGAGGTGCCGGTACCCAGCCGGAGCTTGGTCAGGCGCGCATCCGTCATCCTGCCGCCGAAAAGTGCATAGAGCGTAAGCCAGGAAAGCACGGTCCCATGAAGGAAGGAAAGCGGAAGCGTTCCGGTATCGCCAAGCAGGGAGAGAAGGTTCCTGAAAAAGCCCTCCAGCTCCGCATTCAGGGAAAGGCTTGCGATATAGGCATCCAGTTTGTCCGTGAGGCTCTGGGCATCATAGTGCCAGGCTGTGAGTCGGTCCGACCAGACAAGGATAAGCTTCAGCAGTCCCTCCGGCTGAAGAAACGGCGTAAAGCTTTCGTACCAGTGGCTGAGGAAGTTACCGCTGCCGGTATTGTTCAGAAGCCTTGTCAGGGACCGGCTTCTGTGCGTGTCCGTTTCCAGAATGGTGAGATCAATGCTGGACGGAAGAGCTTCACGCAGAAGCGACAGCCAGAACCGGGAAAGCGTCTGTCCCTGCAGGGCACCCTCCGGGAATACGGCATAGGAGGGCTTGGGAAAATCCTTGCGTGTGAGAAGACGATAGAGGTTTTTCAGACTCAAGATCGGCTGCGCCGCTTCCGGCATGGCGAAACACTCCCTGCAAGCAATGAGATGTGGACTGCCCACATTCTAGGTAAATCAAGGCATCTCGGCAAGTGTGCGCCAAGGCAGAGGGCATTTTTCCGAGAAAAGTGGCCAATTATTGCCCAAAAGTGGCCCGTGGCCTTAGCCCTGTTTTTCTATAATCGAATCGGCCAAGTATCCCCGGAAACATCCTGCCGGGAACAAGCCTCAGACGAGGCGTATATGAGCCATAGTTAAGCATAGTTAAGGCAAATATGAAGACATCCAACCATTACCCTTCCTTGTTCTGCATCCTTTCCCTTCTTCTCCTTGGTGGCCTCCTCCTGCTGCCTGGAGGCGCACGCAGTGCGTCCTGGGAGACAGACGACGCCGGCAGGGATGTGCAACTGTTCTGCCGGAAGATCGCGTTTCTTACGCAAGAGGCGCCCAACGCGCCGCGCTCCAGAGGAGAGGGAGCAGTGCTAGTGCTGCTTAGGGCGAATCAGCCGCTCTCCGACTTCCCGGAAAGCGGGCTGTCCCATGTACTGAAAGGGCCCGAGAATCGCTATGGTCTCCGGTATGAAAACAGGTCTTACGCCACGAGCGCAGCAGAGTCTCTTGCCTCCCTCCCCGGCGTCCTCTACGCGGAAGTGGATACCCAAGTGCACGCATCTGAGGCACCCGGCATCGAATCCGCCCTGTCCTTTCATTCCGCAGGTGCGGAAATGATGGGCTTTGGCACCTATCTTCCCTTCGCCGTCACCTTTCAAAAGCGGCAGGTCACCGTGGCTATCGTGGACTCCGGCACAGCCGCCCATCCCTTTCTGCAGGGGCGCATCCGGGCCCTCGGTTGGGACTATGTGGACAACGATGCAGACCCCACCAATGATTTGAACGGTCACGGCACCCATCTGTCAGGCATCGTTGCCGACTGTACCCAGGGAACGGGGACGATGATCTATCCCATCCGGGTGCTGAATGCCTCAGCCTCGGGAAAGCTTTCCCATGTCGCAGCGGGCGTGCTGGAAGCTGCTGAAGCCGGGGTGGACATCATCAATCTATCCCTCGAGTCCTCGCTTCATTCCGACGCGTTGGAGGATGCCATTCGAAGCGCCATCGCCAAAGGCTGTATTGTGGTCGCCGCGGCAGGCAACTCCGGAGAGGACACGCAGTACACCACCCCCGCTTCCATGCCGGATGCCGGCATCCTCGTGGTGGGATCGGCGGAGTCTGCGGACGACGGGCCTGTGCGCGCTTCCTACTCCAATTACGGAAGCAGCGTGGACCTGTATGCCTGCGGATCGAATATCTCAAGCTGCTCCCGAAGCGGAGGCTATGTCACGCAAAGCGGCACCTCCATGGCAGCCGCTCACATTTCCGGCGCCTGTGCGCTTCTTCGCCTCGTGTTTCCCGGGATCACGCCCGGAAAAGCCGCATCGGTCCTAAGGGCCCTGTGCAGTGAAGCCACATTGCCTTTTCCCAGCCTTGCGCGTCTCGCGCCGCAAGGTATCGGCTTTTCCCTCTCCGCTTTCTCTATGAACCCCGGAGATACCCTGTCTCTTCCCCCGCGTGTCCAGCCGGACACGGCCTTCGGCCCCCTCACCTATACCTCGGATGCCCCGGAAGTCTGTAGGGTCGATGAAACCGGTCTTCTTACCGCGCTCTCCGCAGGGAATGCCCAGATCACCGTGACCTGTCCCGTGTGGGAAACCCTCGTCTTCACCGTGCATGTAGAGGATAACCCGGGCGGCACAGCTTTCCTAGGCGGCGTGCGTGCCATTGAGGAGGAGGCCTTTTCTGGCACCGCCCTTCGTCTGATCTGCCTTAGTGAGGGCATCGAGAAAGCAGGGGCAAGGGCATTCTCAGACAATCCGCTTTTACAATTCCTCCGCCTTCCGCGCAGCCTCACGGATGTGGACGACGATCTTCTCTTAGGCAGTGAGGGTGCAGTGATCCTCTGCCTTGAAGGGAGTACCGCCGAAGACTACGCCCGAACGCATGCGCTTCAATATATCCTCATTTCTGATAAGGAGTACGTACGATGAAAAAGTGGCAAAGGATTCTTTCTGCTCTTCTCATGGTTTCCCTGGTGCTCAGCGGCATGACGTTGCCCTCCGGCCTTTCCCGCGCCCAGGCTTCCGCCTCCGGCATCTCCGGCACCAATGCAGTCAAATCGCGTCCAGAGGGTATTCTGTCCTTAGGCGAGTGGCTGTATTACCTGGAGGATGGAGACGCGGTGATCGCGGGATACGCGGACCAAAGTGCCTCTGCCCTTTCCCTCCCCAATGAACTGGACGGTCATATCGTAAGCGGGATCGGCGCAAACGCGTTCAGCGGCTACAGCCAAATCACGCTCACTGTGCACTCCTTGGTCACGAAAATCTCCCGGGACGCTTTTGCCGAAAGCCAGGGCGTGACCCTTCGCGCCTACTCCGGCGCCTATGCCCTTCGATATGCCAGGGAGCTCGGGCTCTCCGCCGTCAATATCACGAACCTTGAGGGCTCCTATACCCTTTTGGACCATGTCATCGATATCGCCGGGTTTCCGCAGCGGCAGTGCGCCGTCTTGGACGACACCACCCTTCGTGTCTCCTCCCGTGTGGCTTCTCTGCTTTCCCCGGGGGATGATCTCTTTCTCAGCGCAAGAAGCAATGCCTTCCAGCTCAAGGGTGGCAAAGTCAAGAGCATTGTCCCAAGCGGCGAAGGTACCACCGTCTATCTGGAGTCTGTCGACTCTCCCGGTGATATCTGTTCCAACCTTAGCGGGACCAGGCCGCTCATGCTGGACCTGGAGCACTACACGCCCCTCATAGATGGGGCCAGCATAGAGACGGATGAAGCACAGGGCAGTTTGAACAACGCGGGTGATCCGTACAAATTCTCCACAAGCTTCAAGATTCAACTGGGGGATCTATCGGAATTGAAGAAGTTGGACAAATCCACCACCTCCAAAAGTCTCAAGTTCGGAGGATCCATAGGTGTCACCTTCTCAGGAAGCCTCATTTACGATCTGCCTGTTTCCGTGGTTTATCCCTTTCTGACAATCAAAACCCTGAAAACCAACATTGATATGGATTTTCAGATGGATTTCAAGGTTGTAGCCAGTCTGAAAAGAACGGTTCCGATTATAACCATTCCCATCACCGAACCGCACACCCGAATCAACCTCGGCGATATCATTATCACTCTGGAGTTCGGTATTGATGGAACCTTTTCCATCGGTTATAAGACCTCCATGAAAATCTCAGCCGGCGTGGAAAACTACAAGCCTCTCTTAAGCGTGAGCAAAGAAAGTGGCAAACCGACTGTAAGTGCTTCCATCAAAGGTTTTATCAACTATGTATCCGGCGTACAAATCGGTTTGGGTTTTGAACTGCTCGGAAAGAAGCTGCGCATTAATGTGATGCAGCTTAAGGCTGGTCCTGGGCTCGAACTCGAGACCACTTTTTCGCGCCCTGCGCTATTTACCGACGTAAGTCTTGATGTCGGTGCTTGCATAGAGGCGACAGTCACTGCCAAACTCAAAGTGGAAGGCGCCGTCGGTGCCATCAGTGTCACCCTGGGCACAAAGGAACTTCCGCTCCCGATTAAGGTCACAGTGGATCAGTCCCTGCAACTGCATAAAGGGACCTACCATTTTGATCAATACAAAGGAGACATCAAATACGCAAGCAACTGTCTAATGAAGAACAAGAGTGCTTCCTTCTACAACGGTGGCACATGCGTCGCAACCCTGGACAACCTCTATGTGGGCCAACATCTCAACACGCTGGAAAAAAAGCTCCCCAATGTGAAGGGAAGCAAGGAAAAACCGGTATTTGACGGATGGTGGCTGAACGTAAAGGCATCCGGGCTGACGGGCAAGGATTTCAAATGGGATTTTAACAGAGATACCCTTCCGCTTCTGGACGCAAATCACAATTATGTCTTTTATGCCGGTTTCCGCGCGGTCGGCGCACCGCCTACCAAAGCCGGGGGATCCAATCAGCTGTCCGTACCGCCGCTTCCGGACTCTGCGCCAGGCAGCGGTTCAACCTCCTCTGGCAGCGGCAGCTATGGCGGCTACTATGCTATTCCCACCCTTCCGCCTGCCCCGACCCCCATTCCTGAACCCACGGCCACCCCGACCCCGGTTCCGGTGACGCAGGTCAGTCTTTCTGTCCATTCCGCCGAGGTCTACGCAGGCGATGCCAAGAGAAATACGGTCCGTCTTCTCAGCACCCTGAAACCGGATAACGCGGGAAGCAAGGATGTCTTCTTCACCTCCAGCGACGAGACCGTGGCCTACGTCGATGGCGACGGTGTGGTGACCGGTCTTGAGGCCGGAGAGGTCACCATCACCTGCGCCTCCGTATCCAATCCCTCCGTGAAGGATACCTGTACCGTAACCGTCCACCGCATGGCAGACAATGTCTATATTCTGGGCGATGCCTGGGGGCTTACGCCCGGAGACAAGGTGCAGCTGGAAGGCTCGGTCTATCCCTCCACCGCCGACAACACCTCCCTCATATGGCAAAGCAGTGATGAAAGCGTAGCCTCTGTCTCGCAGACGGGACTTTTGGAGGCCCACGCCATCGGTGAATGCACCGTCACAGCCACAGCTGCGGACGGCGCCGGCGCTGCCGATACCCTTCTTGTACAGGTTGGCCCGCCGCTTTCCATCACCACTTCCATCGAAGAGCATGATCTCTACCTGAGCGGCACCGAAAATGCCACCCTCGCCTACTGCTACCTCGCTCCCGCCGTGGCCGCCAGAATGCTGCGCGCAGGGTATACACCCACCTGGCAGTGGGATGATCCCGAATCGGATACGGTAGACATGCTGGTGACACAGACGGATACCACCTATACCGTGGACGGGAAGGAATACGATCTTCCTCTGCTTGTGATTTCCAGCGGCGAGGTCAAAGCGGCCGGCGCGCGTACCTTCCGTGTCACCTGTTCCGCCGGTCCCTATACCGCATCTGCCGAGATTCCCGTGACGGTATCGGATAACGTAATTCCCGCCTTCGCCACGCTTCCCGTCACCACCTATGCCTTAAGCGAGGGCGAGGTTGCCTTGATTCCGGGCACACCCTCCGCCACAGGGGACGGAACCCTTCCCGTAGGGCTTTCCCCCGCTTCCCTGGTCGGCGACGCCCTCTTTGATGCCCGCGCCACGGTCTATACGACCGAAAGCGGTCTGGGGGTAGCCTTTGCCGAATCCGGCGTCTATACCGCAACCGTCACCTATACCGTTTCCAATGTTTCCTATGCGATACCGCTGACCTTTGAGGTCCGGGATGAGAAGGGTATCCTTCATCTCCCTGTGCAGTCTGTAGCACTTTCCTTAAGCGACCTTACCCTGATTCAGGGGACATCCCAGAAGCTCTCTGCCACGGTTCTCCCCGCTGACGCGTACGAGCCGGGCCTGATCTGGTCCTCCGACAATGAGGAAATCGCCACCGTTGACGCGGACGGCACAGTCCACGCCCTGCAAAGCGGCATCTGCATCATTTCGTGCGAGGCCAAGGACGGCAGCGGATACAGCGATAACATGTTGGTCACGGTGGAAAAATATCTGCAGCTGAGCGACCACGACCTTGCCTTTACCCTCTACACCGGAAACCTGACGCGCAGCGAACTGAACGTATGTGCCCTGACCCTTCTCTCCTCCGAGCGTCTTTCGGCGGACGGCCTGGATGTGACCTGGAAGATCGAAAAGCTGTCCGGGGACGCCGTGGACCTGACGCTTGAACAGCTGGAAACGGCTGCCAGCTCCGCCGCCCGAGTGGAAGGAAACCGTCTCAGACTCCTTCGTGTCAACCATGTGGGCACAGATGTCTACCTCCTGTCCGCGCAGGCCGGCACCTACACCGATACCTGCGAGATCACCCTCACCGTTGTGGACGGGAGCACCCTTCCCCAGCGCCTTGCACTCGCAAAGGACAGCTACGAGGTCACGGTGGGCGAAGCGCTCACCATTGATCCGTCTGTTACCTGCTACCCCGAGGGCGCTTCGCTTCCCGAGGACGCAGAGGTCACCCTCCGAGGCAAAAACGGTTTCGACCATGCCCTGGATGAAAGCCCCAGGTACTCTCCCTTTGAAATGACCTTCGCCTATGCCGGCACCTATGAAGCCGAGATCGTCTTTTCCGGCGCAAACTATGCCTATACGCTTCCCGTCACCGTAACCGTCAAGGATGAAAATGGGAACGTGCCCTTGGTGGCGCAGGAGCTTACGCTTTCCGAAAGCAGCCTGAACCTCTTTGCGGGCGAAACCTTCCCGCTAAGCTACACCGTGCTCCCGCAGGGCGCAAATGACGGCGGCGTGAGTTGGACGTCCTCCAATACCGCTGTCGCAACCGTGGATCATAACGGCGTGGTTACCGCCGTTGACCAAGGCACGGCCATCGTCTTTGCCACAACCACCCTGGGCGCCTGCACCGATATTACGGTGGTGCGTGTGGAAACAGGGCTCACCTTGGAGGAGGCAAAGAGCGATATCACCGTCTTCCTGGACGGCGAAACCCGAACCGCACTCACGACGGTCTGGCTGACCGAATCCTCCAGCAAGCGCTTGAGCGAAGCGCCCACATGGGCACTCAAACGCATGAAGGGCACCACCCTGACGCTCAAGCCCATTCCTGTGGAAAGCCGAAACAGCGAGGGCGACACGATCTATGGCTGTATCGTTCAGCTCTACAGTGCATCCAGCGAGGGTGAAACCAGCTATGAGCTCACCTGTGCATCCGAAGAGGACAGCACCTCCCTCATCCTTCGCGTCACTGCATCCCAGAAGGATAGAATCCTCCCCGCCAGCATCTCCATGGCCACCACGGAATTTACGGCGGATGTGGGCGAATTGATCAGCCTTGCGCCCTCTGTCTCCTGCTGGCCCGAAGGTACCGCCCTTCCCCAGGGCACCGAGGTCTCCCTGGAGGCGGACCGCGCCTTCTTCTCCTCCGTGGACAGCCAGGATTACTTCGTCTCCCAGAGCCTTGCCACCCTGTCCTTCACCCGGGCAGGAAGATATGAGGCCTCGCTCGTCTTCCGCTATGCCAATGCGGCCTATACTGTGCCGCTCACCTTCTTCATCCGGGA
Source organism: Clostridia bacterium (assembly GCA_017476845.1). Lineage (GTDB taxonomy): Bacteria > Bacillota > Clostridia > Christensenellales > Aristaeellaceae > UBA2943. Next base: position 10,306 of record JAFUZB010000330.1, on the reverse strand, counting down.
CGAGACCGGTTTCGTGCCTGTGCACGGAAAAAAGCTCGCCCTGAGCAGTGCCTCCCTCTTCCTTGAGAAGGGCGATACTGCGCTCCTCAAGGCCGTCTTTACCCCCGATGACACCAGCGAAAAGCGCGTCACCTGGGAAAGCTCCGATCCGCAGATTGCCCAAGTCGACGAAAACGGCCTCGTCACAGCAAAAGGCCTCGGCAGCGCCGTCATCACCTGCATTCCCAGAGATGAGGGGCTGGAGAGTGTCTCCTGCGGCGTCTATGTGGAAGACTATCTCTCCCTGGAGACAGGCGATGAAGCCTTCCTCTGCTACCTGGAGGGCGAAAAGGCGTTGACTCTACCCTCTGTGCGCCTAAGCGAAGGCACTATCCGGCGCCTTGAGCGCGAAAACGTGACGCCCGAGTGGACCATGGTGGTCACATCGGGCACCAGCGCCGCACTCACCTCCCGCGTCACCGAGGGCGGAAACGCGCTGAGCCTATCCACGGAAAACCTGCTCGGAAAAGGCACGACAGCGTATACCGTCACATGCAAAGCAGGGGACTATACCTGTTCCAAAAACTTCACCGTAAACGTCCAGTCCCTTGGCGTGTCTGCGCCGGAAGGCATATCCCTTAAGACACACGAGGTCACCCTGGCCCTTGGTGAAAAGACCACCGTCGATTTCTCCCCTGTTCTGGAGCCCGCGGGATCCACTCTTCCCGCCGGCATGAGCTCTGTCTATATGGGCCTTGGCGACTTCTATGACGCCTTGGACAGCGCCGCCTATGTGAGAAACGGCGACAGCGTCACCGTGGCTTTCCAAAAGCCCGGGACCTATCTCCTCGCCCGCACCTATAGCGTGCTCAATCTCAGCTATACCGCGCTTTGCGTCTTCCATGTCGAAGAGGCAAGCGATCTGGTCCATTTTCTCAACGCCTCCGAGACCCAGTGCACGGTCTATCCCGCGCTTGGGGATACTCTCCTGTCCTCCCTGGACATCTCGGATGCCGGTATTCTGGAGCGCTTCGGCGATGTGCTCGAATGGACTGTCAGCCGTGTCATCGGCGAGAGTGCGGAGGTCACGCTCGTCAAAACAGATACCGGTGCCTCCCTTGTCTTAACCGGCGCGCCCCGCACTGGCGTCACCATCTACAATGTGGCCTGCAGCTTTGCGGGCGTCAGGGACAGCGTCGATATCGCGGTGGATGTCAGGGAAGCCCGCAAGCCGCTCCCCGAATCCATCTCCCTAAGCACCGATCATCTCAGCGGAACCATAGGCAACTGGCTGTACCTGCCCCTTGGCGCCCTGTGTGCGCCCACCGGCAGCGCCCTCCCCGAGACCGGCGACGAGCTCTGGAGCTTTGCCCTCAGAGGCCAAGCTCTGCCTGATGTGGCAGAAGCCCTGATTGAGGACGGCATGCTGAAGATCAACTTCACCCAGAGCGGATACTTCACAGGTCATCTCACCTACCATAGCGGCAACCTCGTCTTCAATGTGCCCGTCTATTTCACCGTGGCCGATGAGGAGAGCGTGGTGCCCGCCCCGAAGGCACTTAAGGTGATACTCCAGCATCCGGTCACAACCGTCTATCCCGAGGGTGAGACCCCATTCCTGCTTGGAGAGGTAGCGCTCGCAGAGCATGCGGACAGCGCAAGCCTCGCCGCAGCTGCCGCCTTCCTGAAAGACGCCTCCCCCGCCTGGTCCGTGAAGGCCGCCAAGGGAAGCAGTGCCGCGGCAGAAATCCGGCCGCTTGATGAAGGCGGCGCGGAGCTTTACCTTACGAAGATCAGCGGCAGCGGGGATACGACCTTTGAGATCTCCTGTACTTTCAGCGGTAAAACCTATACCGAACCCTTCACCCTGCATGTAGCGGGAGACAAGGAAGCAAGACCCACTCCGGAGCTTGCGACAAGCGCATATGAAACCCGCGAGGGTGAAAGCCTGTCTGTCGATGCACGCATCAAGGAAAGCCTAGAGGGCAGCGTGCTCCAGGCAAAGAGCGAGTGGAAGGGCGAGACACGCGCCGTCACGGACAGTGAAGGCGTGATGACCCTCACCTACTATACCGCCGGTGCCTACACCGAGTATATCGAGGTGCACTTGAGCAACCTGCGCTTCACGCTCCCGGTCACCATCCACGTTCAGGCATCCGATGTGATCCGCAAGGCCATGGTGGTGCGGTTGCCTCTCGCCCTGACAGAAATCGAAGCGGAAGCTTTCAGGGGCACCGGCATCAATGTGGCGGACCTGGCCTCCACCCATATCACAAGCTTTGGCGAGCGCGCATTTGCCGACTGCACAGGTCTTACGGACATCTATCTGCCCGATACCCTCGTGGATATTGCGCCCACCGCCTTTGCCGGCTCGCCCAACGTTACCATTCACTGCGCCGCCGGCTCTGCCGCCGAGCGCTTTGCCCTGGAAAACAACCTGCCCTGTGTGTACATCACAAAGTAAGGCTATAGACACAAGCATAAGAGCATAAATATGGAGGTAACACAGCATGCGAAAAGTCTGGTTATGTCTTTTGTGCCTGACGTTGCTCCTTAGCAGTGTCCCCAGTGTGCGCTCGGAAGGGACCTTTGTCCTTCCCCTCTCCGCGCGCTCCATTGAGGACGCCGCCTTTATGGACAACGCAGCGGTTCAGGAAGTGGTCATTCAGGAAAATGTGGAGGACATAGGAAGTCAGGCCTTCTCCGGATGCGTCTCCCTTTCCCAGGTCACTTTCCTGTCCCGAACCGTCTCCATTGCAAAGGACGCCTTTGCGGGCTGTCCGAATGTGCGCTTTCAGGTGTATCCGGACTCCACGGCCGAGCTCTACGCGCTTTCCCACGGTCTGGAAGTGAGCTATCTGGATGCCCAGAAGCCCGTCTATGAACAGGTGATGAGCCTGGTCAGCCGATACGCTTCCCCGGGCTCCACGCTGCAGGGCAAGGAATCCAAGCGCATCATTGTGCGCGTCGACGGCAGCCGCCTTCCGGATATCTCCACGTTCAATCCCGTCAGCATTGTCCGCAGAAGCAGCAGCATCTACTTTGTCCAGTTCGGGACCGAGGATGACACGCTCGAATGCTATAACTTCCTCTCCTCCATGACGGGCAGCGGGGTTGTCTATGCGGAATACGACGAGGATACCTCGGTCATCGACGAGAACGCCTACGCCTCCGGAATCATGACCTGGTCCAACGAGGATCCCATGGGCTTTGATACCTATGCGCCCTATGTGGCGGGTGTGCAAAGCGGAAGCGTCACCATCGCCGTGGTCGACTCCGGTATCCGCAGCAACGCGGTCTATAACGGAATGCTGCTCGAGGACAGCATTAACCTCGTCGGCGACGGGCAGTCCAAGTTCTACGACGGATGCAATCACGGCAGCAAGATCGCTGCCATCATCCGCGACTGCGCAGGCAGCGCCAATGTGCGCCTGCTCTCCGTGCGCGTGGTCAACTCCGCAAACAAAACCACCCCCAGTCTTCTGGGCATGGGTATCGCCTATGCCGCAGACCATGGCGCTTCCGTCATTAACCTGAGCCTGAATGCGTCCGCATCCGCCTATGTCAAGGACGAACTGCAAAATGCGATGCAGCGCGCCACCGTCGTTGTCAGCGCAGGCAATGACAGGATCGACACCTCCCGCGTCTTCCCGGCCAATGTCAGTGGCGCCGTGGTCGTCTCCGGCCTTGAGGCGGAAGACCTGATCTGGCGCGAGTCCAATACCGGAAGCCAGGTCACGTTCTGTGCTCCGGCCAAGGGTTTCCGCACCTCTGCCGGCTCGTTCCCGGACAGCGGCACCTCCTTCTCCGCACCCATGATCTCCGCAGCCTATGCGCTGGTGAAACTGGATCCCACACATTCCATCAGCGACATGATCAACAGCTGTAAGGATCTTGGCACCCCGGGCCGCGACAGTGTGTACGGTTACGGCATGCCGGACCTGAACGTGCTTGCCGCACTGCAGGTGACCAGCATTGAAGTGCAGGATGCACCGAAAATCCTGCTGGTCGGTGACAGCACACCCCTGAATTTCACCGTTCTGCCCGAGCGCGCGCTCAATCCCACCGTATCGGCCACCAGCAGCGACGATACCGTCCTTTCCATCACGAGAACAGAGGATGAAGGGATCACCCTGACTGCCCTCTCCTCCGGAAAAGTGACCGTCACCCTCTCCGCCAATGACGAGTCCGGTGTCTCCGTTTCCCTGGACATCCAGGTGGTGCAGGAGGTAGAGGGTCTCACCATCATTGCAGACTCCGACGAGCTGCCCATGACCCGGACCCTCAACATGCGCGCGGCCATTGAGCCCGCAGGTGCGGACGATATGAGCGTCCTTTGGTCCTCCTCCAACCCTGCAGCCGCAGTCGTCGATGCGGACGGTCTGGTCACCCCTGTGGCACCGGGCATTGCGATCATCCGCTGCGAAGCGGCGGACGGCTACGGTGCGTTCGATGAGATCACCCTGAACGTCATTGAGATCCCGGACGCCGAGGGCGTGGAAATCTATGCCAAGGATCAGCCGATTCTGGCGGGTGATCAGCTCAACGTGGTCCCCGGCGAGACCGTGAACCTAACCGCCCAGGTCTATCCTTATGATGCCGAGCAGCAGGTCACCTGGTCCATCCTCGCCTATCCTTCCTCCTGTGCCTCCGTCGACCTGACAGGCAAAGTGGTCACGCGAAGCGTAGGCACCGCCTTTGTCACTGCCCAGACCCCCAATGGAAAGAGTACGCAGTTCATCATCCGCATCATGCAGATGCCCGAGAGCATTTCGCTCTCCGGTGAGAATACCGTGAAGGTCGGCGAAGATCTGGCACTTTCCGCTTCCCTCAGCCCCCAGAGCGTGGACGATCCTGTGATCAACTGGTCCTCCAGCGACACCAGTGTAGCCCAGGTGAATCAAGACGGCGTGGTCACCGGTGTTGGCAGCGGAAACGCAGTCATTTATGCCAAGGCAAACGCTGACGAGACCATTCAGTCCTCAAAGCTGATCACCGTCATTCAGATGCCGCACAGCCTCAAGATCACCGGTGAAGTTAACATCTACGCAGGCTATGCTTCCAAGCTCACAAGCGAGATCGTTCCGGAGAATGTCTACGACACCGCCGTCACTTGGCAGAGCAGTCAGCCGGAGGTGGCCACCGTTGATGAGAACGGTCTGGTAACAGCCGTCGGCGTAGGCAATACCCTGATCACCGCCGTATCCCATGCCGATGAAACCATCGCCGACTCCGTCATCGTCCGTGTGCGCAGCGAATGGCCTGCATGGACCGATGAGTGGTCCCCCGATCCCGTGGAGGCCACCGACAGCCGTCAGGTGGAGACGCGCAAGGAATACCGCTATAAGGAAACCGTCTATTCCTCCTGGAGTTCCTGGAGCGCATGGGATCATTCGCGCCAGTCCATCCCCGACAAAGACATCAAACAGGAGCAGTCCAGCACAGTCTACGGTTGGTACTACTTCCTCTGCCCGAACTGCGGCAATCATAACCGCTACTGGGGCAATGGCCAGTGCACTCAGTGCGGAGGCAACATTCCTTCCGGCGGGTCCTGGCATTCCTACCTTCTGACCCAGCCTTGGAACGCTGCTGGTCAATCCTTTACAGAGACGGAATACAAGCTGGGACTGGTATGGAGCTGGACCGACAGTGACGGCCAGTCACAGACCGGCACAGCCTACCGCTACAGAACGCGCACCCGCACGGTCAAGGATTGGACACAGTGGTCCACCACACCCATCAGTGCCGACAGCCTGCATGAGGTCGAAACCCGCACAACCTACCGGTACCGCGATCGCACTGAATTTGATACCAGTGATGTTTCCGAATGGGTGAGCGCGGATGCTGCACCGGAGAACGCGACAATCGTCAGCACGAAATGGCACTATACCGAAACAGCCATTTCCTCCTCCGATACCATGGAGGGCTGGACACAGAATAAGGGCGGATGGGTGCAGAGCGGAACCGGCTCGGTACGCTATGCTAACTTCTCCAGCTATCCCGGTTTCGACAAGTCCAATGCCCTCTATACCAAGTTCAACGTTGCCGCACCCAAGGCTTCTGAGAGCGCAACCGCAAAGCGCACCGTCACTACTGCCCAGGACGGCTATATCTACTGGCACTGGATGTACTCTGTTTCCGCCTCCGCCTATGACCGCGTGATTCTGTACCAGAGCGGCTACGGCCCCAGCGGTCACACCACGGCTAAGTACTATTATCGCTACTTCCAGGCCTATGAGAGCAAGACCAACTTCTCCAAGACAGCCCTCAACGATGGTCAGGATACCAACCTGTATTCCTGGTATCTGAACCAGAGCGATCACACCTCCAACGCAGAGAGCGGTGGCTCCTGGTACTGGTACCGCATTCCAATCACCAAGGCCACCTACACGGATTATGTGCTCAGTTATGAGTACACCCGTGAGATGGAAAGCAACACCGAACCCACGGGTGATAACGTCAGTAACGTGGTTAAGTACGTACGTTATCTCTACAGCGAAGGAGAGTAAAACCAACATAAGCCCGGCTGTGTAATAGCCGACACTCACTCATCTGAAAGATGAGAAAGTAAACACAGGAACAGGCAGGAGGATAACCTCCTGCCTGTTCCTGTGTTCGTAAGTGCCCACCCATTGCATCCTGCCCAGAACATTATTGAAGGTGGGGCCGAAATCCGTGGAGAACATCATACAGGCCATCAGCCTTGATATCCTCGCATACGCCAAGCGGACACCGTCCCTCTGCTTCATCTGCGGTCATGTCCATGCTGAACTGATCATTGAATGCAGTAAGGATGTCTCCCTTGATTCAGTCTGTGAGCAGATGGGAAGAACCCCGCCCTGACTTCCTGGCATCGTGCTTCGGGCAGGCTGATGGAAATGAGTGCTCGTTTTTCAAAATTCCAAAAACATTGACTGTGATATTAGTCTTTTTCCCGAATAAAATCATTGATTTTGTTCGGCTAACAGAATATAATAGGTAGGTGCATGATTGTGGCTGGATAGAATTAACAGGAGAGATCAGGTATGGAATATATGACCATTCAAGAAACATCTGAAAAGTGGGATATCTCAGAGAGGCGCATACAGGTTCTTTGTGCTTCAGGCCGAATAGAAGGCACAAGGAAATTTGGCCGACAGTGGGCAATTCCAACTGATGCGCCTAAGCCAAGCGACGCAAGGATAAAAAGCGGCAAATACATCAAAAACCAGAATAAAGATATGGAATGAGGGTAAGCAATATGGGTAAGACCAAACTTAAGATATTTTCCTTCTTTTCAGGGAGCGGTTTTTTAGATTTAGGCTTTGAGAAGAACGGCTTTGATATAGAGCTTGTAAATGAATTCCACTCCCCCTTCATGGCAGCCTATAAATACTCTCGTGAAAAAATGGGGTTACGCAAACCGAAGTACGGGTACTTCAATATAGACATAAATGAATTCTTCTCCACCCGGAAGGACGAACTTCTCCAGGACATGGACGATGCAAGAAAAGATGATTCTCTGGTAGGCTTTATAGGAGGTCCACCGTGCCCCGACTTTTCTGTCGCCGGAAAAAACAAAGGCCGCGATGGCGATAACGGAAAGCTTTCGCTTTCCTATATCCAGCTTATCATAAATATGCAGCCTGACTTTTTCCTCTTTGAAAATGTCAAAGGCCTTTGGAGAACAGCCCGCCACCGGGAATTCTTCGAAGAACTGAAGTGCAAGCTACACCATGCCGGGTATAGCACCACCGAGCGTCTCACGAATGCCTTAGAGTATGGTGCCCCACAGGATCGTGACCGCATCCTTCTGTTCGGAGTAAAAAAAGAGCTTCTTGGAACCTTACGCCAAGGTAACAATCTCCTTAACTTTGACTGGTTAAAATATCAGACCTATACGCTGTCTGATATCCGTTCATATAATTGGCCGGATACAAATCCATTCGTAGCTGATAATGAGACAGAATGCCCAGAAGGTCTGCCGGAAGACCTGACCGTTGAGCACTGGTTTCGTGCGAATGATGTAGAGAATCATCCAAACGCAAACGACTACTTTATTCCACGAGGCGGACTTACACGGATGCAGGAGGTAGCCGAAGGTGACGATAGCAAGAAATCATACAAACGGCTGCATCGCTGGCGTTATTCTCCTACGGTCGCCTATGGCAACAATGAAGTTCATCTCCATCCTTATAAAATACGGAGACTCTCTGCAGCTGAGGCGATGGCTTTACAGACGCTCCCGAAAGAGTTTGAGCTTCCGGACAACATGACCCTGACCAATAAGTTCAAGACTATTGGAAACGGTGTGCCGTACATCCTTGCGGCAGGTATTGCCAAGACTATCAGGGACTATCTTAATAGTTTGGAGGAGGCTAAGGAATGAAGACATTTGATAATGTATTGCAAGATCTGAATGATAACTTAATCGGAAAGGAACTTCCTAGTATTTCCGGCAAGGCTCGTCCTTTCAGCATCAGTGAGCTGGATTTCAATGAGCGCCGATATTTTATCAATATGGGCGGTAAGTTGAAATCCCGTCCTTTCGATGAGCTTGAACGCATCTGGCAGGAAATGACTTCAAAGCCCGCCGTCCATGTTGAAAGCTTCCTCGGCGGTTCTGGCTCTAGCCGAAACCAGCCAGAAACCATTCTTGCGAATCTTCCCTATGTTGAGTGGCTCGTCGTCGACGGCAAAAAGAATATCGCTTACATCGACGAAGATAACCATGAGTACGGAACAATTAAGCAGATGGATGAGGACTTGGCCTCAGATTACACGGAGGCTATGCATTCCCCGCGTCCCCGTAACCCGATTCTGGACGATTACGACCAGCCCGATACCGACCGTCTGAAAGGCGCGGATAATATTCTGCTTTACGGTGTACCCGGTGCAGGAAAAAGCCATACAATCAGGGCTAAGTATTGCAACAACGACCAGAGAATGGAAGTCATTGTATTCCATCCCGACTATAGCAACAGCGATTTTGTCGGACAGATCCTCCCGCAAGCGAACGGTGAAAAAGTAACATATGAGTTTGTCCCTGGACCTTTTACCCGCATTTTGAGGAAGGCAAATGATACGCCGGAACTGTACTACTATCTGGTGATTGAGGAAATCAATCGTGGAAATGCTCCGGCAATCTTCGGAGAAATATTCCAGCTGCTTGATCGCAACAAGGATGGCGAAAGCGAGTATAGCATTAACCATCCCGACATTGCGAGAGTCGTATATAACGGGGACTCGACAAGGCCAATCAAGATTCCGTCAAACCTCTTCATACTTGCTACCATGAACACATCCGACCAGAATGTATTCACACTTGATACAGCATTCCAGCGCCGCTGGCATATGAAGATTATTGCAAATGATATCGCAGCTGCCGAACACGCCGATAGCCCGATTCTGGATACGGGAGTAACTTGGAAAACTTTCTGCTTGAGAATTAACAGCCTGATCCTGGACAGCAATGTTGGGATGACCTCTTCCGAGGACAAGCGCCTTGGTGCTTATTTTGTCCGCCCGAGAGACATAGAGCTTATGGATGGACATAGCGACGAAGCGGAAGAACACAACCGTTTTTTCGCCGAGAAGGTTTTGAAATATCTCTGGGATGATGCTTTCAAGTTCCGTCGTGATGCCCTGTTTGATCCAAAATACCGCAGCCTGGAACAGGTGTTGGTTGACTTTCAGTCCAAGAAGCGTTTTTCTCGTTTTTCAGTATTCAAAAAGGGAACATTTACGGCAAAAGACACATCCCTTACTGTCAATGAGGAACCGGATGATACTGCTGTCGACAATACCAACGATGATCCTACGATTGGGTTAACCGCTACAGCTGAGAAGGAATGAAAGCTATGAAGGATACCTCTTCCCTGTATGACCACTGCTTTGTCAGCAGTTCCGCAGAGGGGGATAGTTTTGTAGGAATAAAGTCTGATGGAAACTCCTTCTCCGTATTCTTTCCTCTCGGCTACACCTTGTCGCATGACGAGAGCATCCTCCGGCGTGACATCATGAACCTCATTTTAGTGTTGTCAAAATTCTCTCGTGCCCAGGACAAGAATATCCTTTCACATAACATATTCACCCATGAAACCGTTAACTTTCCCATCCAGGCTTACATGGGCATTATGAGCGAATATCGGAACTCAAATTCCAATCTTTACGCTGAGAGGGAAATCCGATATCGCAGAGCCAAAAGCGGAAAGGTGAGCTGGCCACGCACTATCAAGAACGGGACTCCCATATGGTCGAATGGTTCGCCCTATTACCTTGAGTACATTGCTAGGGAAAACAAGTCTAACGCAGAAAAACTGATCACTCTGATCCATGAGTACTGTGT
>JAFUZB010000329.1 GCA_017476845.1 Clostridia bacterium | reverse complement strand
CTGGCAAACAGCCTGTCCACCTCGGCTTTTCGCTTTTCACAGCTTTTCAGTTGGCCCTCACATTTCCTGCGGATACTCACATTCTCTGCATCCCCTGCCCTCAGTAGTTTCTCCAGGAGCTGCTCCTTGTCCGTATGTGCCTGTCCTGCCCAATGTTTTAGCCGCGAGAGTACATAGTCATACAGCGTGTCATAGCGGATGTAGTGCATGGTACAGTATTCCCTGCCCATGAGTGCGTATCTGCTGCATCGGAAATATTTGTATGGTGTCTTGTTGTTGCTGTTTGTTCCCATTACAAGCGACCACCCACAGTCCGCACACTTCACCAGCCCTGCGAAGATCTGCGGCGCAGAACTTTTCATGCTCCGCCGCCTTGATGCAATCTGTGACTGTACTCTGTCACAATCTGCCTTGTCAATGATCGCATCATGTGTCCCCTCCACACGCAGCCATTCACCCGGATCTTTCCGCACACGCTGCTTGTTCTTGTAGGACACAGAGGTCTCGCGGTAGTGGATCGTGTTGCCGATGTAGGTTTCATCCTTCAGAATGCTCTTGACCTGCCGTATCGTCCAAGCGTATGATTTCTCCTCCGGCATGCCTGCATAGATGTTGGCAAAGGTGCCATCGCGCTTATAATTCAGATAGCCCGGGGTGGGCACTTTCTCCCTCGTCAACGCTTTCATGATCCACCCGGCACCATTCCCCTGCAAGGCATACGCAAAGATCTTCTCGATGATCCACCGTGTCTCCTCATCAATCACCAGCTTGTTCTTGACATCAGGGTGCTTTTTGTAACCCAGCGGCGCATAGGCACAGGTGCGTTCGCCTGCCCGGAACTTTGCCGCCAAAGACGCCTTGACCTTTCGGCTCGTGTCCTTTGCATACCACTCGTTGAACAGGTTTTTGAAAGGTACGAAGTCACTTAGTCCCTTTTCCGTGTCCTCCCCGTCGGAGACCGCTATGTAGCGGACATGTTTCTCCACGAAGTAGAACTCCAGATAATAGTCCATCATGACATGCTCCCTGCCAAATCGGGAGAGATCCTTTGTGACGATGCAGTTGACCCTGCCGTTCTCCACATCCTCGATCATCCGCTTGAACGACGGGCGCTCAAAGTTTGTGCCGGACCAGCCGTCATCCACGTACTCATCTACCACATACAGATTGTTCTCCTTCGCGAATTCCCGCAGGATCGTCCTCTGTGTTTCAATGCTCACGCTGTCGCCAAAGTTTTCATCATCCCGGCTCAGCCGGAGATATAAAGCCGTATTGTATATCTGTTGTTTCATCTATTATCTCCCTTCATGAAACAACCCACGCTCACAATACATGCCTAAGCTCAGTATATCATAGACATTTCATGTCTATGAACGATGCACGGGACTTCGTCCCTTATCTGCTTCGCAGATATTGTATCATAAGCGTGGGGATAGCGGAACTGCATTTTGAATTATTTGGAAGTGGTTTCACACAAACCATTCTAATGCAGCGACCATTTTCCAAACAATGTCATGCAAGAACATCTGCTGTCAGCTTG
>JAFUZB010000328.1 GCA_017476845.1 Clostridia bacterium | reverse complement strand
CTACTGGTCCTGGCAGGAGTTCCTCGGGCCCTTGATCTATATCAGCAAGCCCAAGCTCTATCCCGCCTCCATCGCACTGAAGATGTTCTCAGATCCCGCCACACAGACCAACTGGTCCGGCCTGTTCGCTATGACCACCCTTTCCATCGTACCTGTGCTGCTGGTCTTCCTGTTCCTGCAGAAGTACCTGGTCGAAGGCGTCGCCACCTGTGAATGCATGTTGAAAGGCGGTCACAGCAATAGCACCCCGTGCTCATTGTTCTTGTCCGAAACTCCCTGTCATTCCTGTTCTATAAGGCGTATAATGCTTCTATAAGTGCAAGTCCGTTTCATCTTTTTCGCAAGGAGAAACGCCCTTTTACGGAGGAAACGTTATGAAGGAGAAAAAGTCGTCCCGCAGCCTGCACAGACGCATGCAGCTCATTGATCTGGCCTGCTTCCTTATCTGTGCGACGATCTGCTTTTCCGCAAGCTTTTCCCTGTACTCAGTGTATGGCAACGAGCTCATGCAGCGCCAGAAAAACACCTCGGAGCTCTTCTTCTCCCTGATGGAGATGTGCATGAACGATGTCGTCAAGTTCTCCCGCCAGGCGATCTCCAGTGAGGCACTGCAGAATGCACTCTCACAGATTGCTGCCACAGAGGGTGAGGAACAGGCCAGGGCACGACTCTCGCTGCAGAACGCCGTCACCTTCTCTATAGGCGAACCGCCTACCTATGTGCGCTCTGTGATGGTCCGGGATATCCATGGCTCAGCTTTCTATTACGGCGGCCTCCCCTACAATCAATCGATCATGCCCGCCCTGACCGAGATGATCGAGGCAACCGATGATACTGGTAACCCCTTCTGGCACGGCCTTGAGCGAAACGGCAACGGCTACCTGATCATGACACGCACCATTCGTGAGGCAAAAAGCCTCTCCCTGCGCACCCTCGGTCATATCACTGTTGTATTCGATATTCGCTCCATGATCCGCTCCATCAGCTCCGATGTGCAGCGTGAGGCCGATGAGACAGCTTTCTGGCTGGATGACCAGTGTCTGTACCGCGGGTCTCTATGTCCTGCGGACCCGGAGGGGGATGATCTTTTGCAGGAAACCTGGAAGGTGATCCGGCGCGATGGGCAGCGCTACTTCGTCACCCACGTCCCCTTCCTGCAGAACCGCGTGCGCGTCGTCAAGTACATTGACTACAACCTTCTCTATAACGCCCTGTGGACCTCCCTGGGCACCATTCTCGCCGCGATGATCGCCGCCTTTATCCTGGCGGCAGTGCTGAGCATGAAAATCATCAACCTCGTCTTCAAGCGTCTGGATAAGCTCACCGAGGCCGTCAAGGATGCAGAAGCCGGAAACTACCGTGTCCAGGTAGACAGTGCCCTTCTGCATGATGATGACGAGGCCAGCGTGCTCGCGCGGCATTTCCAGTCGCTCATGGCGCAGATCGACGATCTCATTAACCAGAAGCTCAAGCGTCAGCTCTCCGAGGTCCGCGCACAGAACCAGATGCTGCAGGCACAGATCCGTCCGCATTTTCTCTATAACACCCTGGAGACTGTCCATGCCATGGCGGCAAAGAGCGGAAACGATCAGATCGCACGCATCGTCATCAGTCTGTCCCGCCTGGTGCGCGCTTCCTACCGCGGGGATGCGCTGGTCTCCCTGCAGGAGGAGGTCGGGTTTGTCCGCGAGTACCTGACGATCTACCGTATCCGCTTCGGCAACCGCCTGGATGCACAGATCCTCTACGATGCCGAGGATGAGGGCATCTTCCTGCCGCGTATGACGCTGCAGCCGATGATCGAAAACTCGGTAAAGTACGGTATCATGCAGAAAATCGTAAAGGGACTGATCCGCCTCGGTGTCTTTAGGCGCGGTGAGCGCATCGTCATCAGCCTCTTTGACAACGGTGTCGGCTTTACAAAGGAGCAGATCGACTACTACGAGCATCTTTCCATGGATACCGTAGAGGACATCCACGGCCTGGCCAATGTCCTTCTCCGCCTGCGCTTTGCCTACGGAGACAACGTCAAAATCCATATTCACAGTCACCCGGGGGAGTGGAGCAACATCGGCATATCCTTTGATGCCGCGCGCGAAGGAGGTGAAAAGCAGGTATAGAGTGCTGCTTGTGGACGATGAACCCATGATACTGGAGCACACCAAAACTCTGGTGGACTGGAAGGCACTCGGCTGTACCATCATCGGGGAGGCACATAACGGCGAGGAGGGGCTCGCTCTCCTTCGCTCGCTTCACCCGGATTTCGTCATCACCGATGTCGTCATGCCGGGTCTCACCGGACTGCAGATGATGGATAGCGCCTCGGATCTGAGCGATATCTCCTATATCTTCCTGTCCGGGTACCAGGAGTTTGACTTCGTGCGCCATGCCCTTCGCGCAGGCGCCGTGGACTACCTCCTCAAGCCCGTTGAGGCAGCCGATCTCAGGAATGCCCTTCTGCGCATGATGCGCCGCGGACAGAGTGCGGAGGAGGACTACACCGCGCGCTACGGGGAAATTGTGGCCAAGGTCATCATGCTCATCGATGAGCACTATGCCGATCCCGACTTCTCTCTGGGTGGTATCTGCGAAAACGAGCTGTTCATGAACGAAACCTATGTGGGGAGACTCTTCCAGAAACGCACCAGAAAGAAGTTCACCGCATGGATTACCGAGAAGAGGATCTCGGAAGCCAAGCGTATGCTGACCGGTAACCAGGACGCCCCGGTTGCGGATATCGCTGAGCGCGTCGGTTTCAGCACACCCAAGTACTTCATCGAGATCTTCAAGAAGAGTGAGGGGATCTCGCCGTCCCAGTACAGACAGCAGCAGCTGCAATAAGTCATTTTTCTGGGTATCTCAGGTTGGAATTGTGACCTGTCGCAAATGAGACGAAACGAATAAGATTTAGACAGGTTAAGCGAACAAGGTTCGCACCGAACATCATTTCCACAGGAGGTACGTATCCATGAAGAAACTGCTTTCCGTCATCCTGGCCGTCCTGATGCTGACGTCCTGCGCTGCCGCCCTTGCGGACGAACCCGTCCGTGTTGCCTGGTGGGGATCCGAAACCAGCAATGTGGTTTATCTCACCTTCTCCGACATGTTCACCGAAGCGACCGGTATCGAGTATGAAGCCGAGTACCTGTCCTGGGGTGATTACTGGACCAAGATCAACACCCTTGCTGCCGCCAACGACATGCCCGACATGGTTCGTATGGACTACGCCTACATCAAGAACTATGTAGACAAGGGACTGCTCCTTGACCTGACCGATCTGGTCAACGAAGGCAAGATCGATCTGAGCGACGTTGCGGACAGCGCCATCAGCGGCGGCCGCTTCGGCGATGGCCTCTACGGCATCAATGCCGGCTCCAACGGCCTGGTGCTCGCCGTGAATGCCAAGCTCGTCACCGACGCCGGACTGGAAGTGCCCACCAACGAGATGACCTGGGAAGAATTCGTTGACTGGTGCATCGAGTTCCATGACAAGACCGGCAAGTTCGGCACCGATCTGTTCGGCCTGAAGGACTTCAACGTCTATCGCGTCTTCGCCCGTCAGCACAACGAAGAGCTCTACAATGAAGCGCAGGATGCCGTCGGCTACTCCGTTGAAACCCTCGCTGCCTACTTCACCGATCTCAAGAAGCTGCATGATGCCGGCGCGATCCAGAACGTCGCTGACGTGACCGTGGATATCGGCAAAGAAAACTATCCCTTCGCCAAGGCCGAAGCTGCCACCAACATGACCGTGACCGACAGCTACACCACCTATGCCAAGCTCCTCTATGACGAATACGGCGCTCTTGAGCTGCGCATTCAACCCGGCTCTGCCGAGAACAAGGCCATGTTCGTGAAGCCCTCTCAGTTCCTGAGCATTGCCGCCAGCGCCGAGCAGGTCGACAAGGCTGCTGCCTACATCGACTACTGGACCAATGACGAAGCCGCCAACCTCTACATCAACGGTACCCGCGGCATCCCGATCTCTGCCAAGATTTCCTCCCTGGTTGCCGCCAACCTCGACGAGATCTCCGCTCTGGCCTTCGATTACATGCAGGTGATGGCCGAATATTCCTCTGACCTGTATGCTCCCGATCCCGTTGCGCACACCGAAATCGGCGATGAATTTGTCAGCCAGCTGTCCAGCGTGCTGTTCAACAATGCCACTCCCGAAGAAGCCGCCCAGAAGCTGATCGACTTCTCCAACAAGGCGCTGAACAATTAACAGACCCACTTCGGAGCCAGCGGAGAACCCTCTTCGCTGGCTCCGTCTGTCTCTTGTCAGGAGGTTCCTTGCATGACCGTTGCCAAAAGAACGCCTGTAACGCAGGCTGCGCGCGCCAGAAGAAGAAACAACAATCTGGCCGGATATACCTTCATTCTGCCCTGGCTAATCGGACTCGTGGTTTTCACTTCGATCCCGATGATCTATTCGCTGTACCTGTCCTTCACCAAGTATGACGCCCTCGGTGCACCGCAGTGGATCGGCGTGGCCAATTATGTGAACATGGTGAACGACGATACCTTCTGGAAGGCGCTCGGGGTCACCTTCAAATACGTTTTCCTGCTCGTTCCGCTGCGTCTGGCCGCGGCTCTGGCCGTCGCCATGGTGCTCACCACCAACCATAAAGGCATCGGTCTGTACCGTACGGCTTACTATGTGCCTTCCCTCCTGGGCGGCTCGGTAGCCATCGCCATCATCTGGTCCCGTATCTTCGGCTCCAACGGTGCCTTCAACGGTATTATCTCCGCCATTTCCGGTTCGGTCTTCTCCTATAATTGGGTGGGCGAGATCTCCACGGCGCTCTACTCCCTGATCCTGCTTGGGTGCTGGCATTTCGGCTCCTCCATGCTGATCTTTATCTCCGGCATCAAGCAGATTCCCGCTTCGTACTATGAGGCCGCGCTCCTGGACGGTGCCAGCCCCTGGCAAAAGTTCCGCTATATCACGCTTCCCTCCCTCTCCCCGGTGATCTTCTTTAACCTGGTGCAGGGCATCATCAACGCCTTCAAGGCATTCTCCGAAGCGCTGATTATCACCGACGGCGGCCCGCTCAACAGCACCATGCTCTTTGCGCTGTACATCTATAAGCAGGGCTTCTCCTACTTCAAGATGGGCTATGCCTGCGCTATGAGCTGGGTTCTCCTGGTCATCATCTCGATCTTTTCCATCTTCATCTTCAAGAGCTCAGACAGCTGGGTTCACTACGAAGCGTAAGGGAGGTCAATGTCATGCAGAATACCAAAAAAGCCGGTTCATTGACGCCCAAAAAGACTTGGCGTTCCATCCGTTTCCATGTGCTCGCCGCCTTCCTTGGCCTCATCATGCTCTATCCCCTGATCTGGATGTTCGCCTCCTCCCTCAAACCCAATGAAGAGGTCTTCACCACCGTAACCTCCCTCATCCCCTCCAAGGTGACCTGGGAGAACTATTCTATCGGCTGGCAGTCCTCCGGGCGCTATACCTACGGTACCTACTTCGGCAATTCGTTGATCATTGCCGTGTTTTCCACCATCGGCGGCGTCATCTCCTCCTCCCTTGTCGCCTTCGGGTTTGCCCGTATCCCCTTCAAGGGCTCCAAGGTATTCTTCACCGTCATGATGGCCACCATGCTCCTGCCTCAGCAGGTGCTGCTCATCCCCCAGTACATCATGTTCAAGCAGTTCGGCTGGATCAATACCTTCCTCCCGATCATCGTCCCGCAGTTCTGCGGCGTCCCGTTCTTCATCTTCCTGAATATGCAGTTCATGCGCGGCGTGCCCAGGGAGCTTGATGAGGCTGCGGAAATCGACGGCTGCGGCTGGTTCACCAAGTATCTGAGAATCATGCTGCCCCTCTCTGTTCCCTCGCTCATCACCTCTGCCGTCTTCGCGTTCTACTGGTCCTGGCAGGAGTTCCTCGGGCCCTTGATCTATATCAGCAAGCCCAAGCTCTATCCCGCCTCCATCGCACTGAAGATGTTCTCAGATCCCGCCACACAGACCAACTGGTCCGGCCTGTTCGCTATGACCACCCT
>JAFUZB010000327.1 GCA_017476845.1 Clostridia bacterium | reverse complement strand
TGTTGTGGTCTTATGCGGTATTAGAACACCTTTCGGTATCTTATCCCCCTGTGAAGGACAGGTTGCTCACGCGTTACTCACCCGTCCGCCGCTAAAACATATTTCTTCCAGCCGAAACCTTCCAAAACATGTCTCCGCTCGACTTGCATGTGTTAAGCACGCCGCCAGCGTTCGTCCTGAGCCAGGATCAAACTCTTTTGTTTAATCCTGTTTTATCTTTACCGACAGAGCTTCGTTTCCTCCGCTCCGTCGCGATAAGACAACTCTCTGGAATCACTGTCATTTATGATTGCGCTGTCACCATCTCTGGTGACGTGTTCTGTATCGTTTTCAAGGTTCATGTTGCTGTCTCTCGCGAGCCAGCTTGCATATGATATCACCGGCCAAGGCCTGTGTCAAGGGTTTTTTCTCAGTTTTTTCTTGCGTTTTTCTTTTCGTACGTTTATGTGAAAGTAATATGGCAATGTTCGCCTTTTGGCGAACATTGCCATATTTTCATTTCTTATTCATTCGGAAACCCGGCCAGCGTCCAGCACTTCCGTGATAATGCAGCCGCCCAAACAGACATTTTTCTGATACAAAACCGCACTTTGCCCCGGCGTAACCGCACGCTGTTTTTCCAGGGATCGAATCAGCACTTCGTCTCCCTTCACCGTGACCTCCACCGGCGTATCGGCCTGACGATAACGGTACTTGCAGGTGCACTCTAGTATCTCTCCCTCACGGATCGGGCTTTCCCCGACCCAGGTCAGGTCATTACCCCTGGCAAGGGTGGAATAGAGCATCGGATGGTCCTCTCCCTGTGCCACCAGCAGCACATTGCGTTTGAGATCCTTGCCGATCACAAACCAGCTCTCCCCGGTCCCGCATCCGCCGATGCCAAGACCCCTTCGCTGCCCCAGGGTATAGTACATCAGTCCGTCATGGTGTCCCACGACATTTCCCTCCGGGCTGACCATATCCCCGGGCTGTGCGGGAAGGTAGGTGCTCAGGAACTTCTTGAAGTTCCGCTCCCCGATAAAGCATACCCCGGTGGAATCCTTCTTGCGGCTCACGCTAAGGCCGTGGGCCTCCGCATAGGCACGGACCTCTGCCTTCGTCATATGCCCCACCGGGAACATCGCCTGCCTGAGCTGCGTATCATGGACCATATATAGGAAATAACTCTGATCCTTCCCTGGGTCTGCGCCCCGAAGCAGTCTTCCCTGTGAATCGGTCTGTACAAAATGGCCCGTCGCCATCCTGTCAGCACCCAGCTCCCGGGCGAAATCCAGGAAGGCCTTGAACTTGATCTCCCGGTTGCATAGTACATCCGGATTGGGCGTCCTCCCTTCCTTATATTCCTTGAGGAAGTAGGCGAACACATTATCCCAGTACTCTCGGGAGAAGTTCACGGCATAGTAGGGGATCCCTATGGTCTCGCAGACCTGCCGCACATCCTCCCAGTCCGTTTCTGCCGTGCACACCCCGTTGGTATCGGTCTCCTCCCAGTTTTTCATGAAGACCCCGATGACGTCATAGCCCTGTTCCTTGAGCATCAGGGCCGCCACGGAGGAATCCACGCCGCCGGACATCCCGACCACTATTCTCTCAGCCATTATCTTTCTCCATTGCTGCGCGCTCCATCGCATCCAGCTTGCCCAGCACGCCTGCCGCAATCAGTTCTCCCATGTCCTCTGGGGTCTTGGTCGCATCCACGACAACAAACCGCTCCGGGTGCAGCCGGATCATCTCCCGGTAAGCCGCCTCGACCCGTGCATGGAAACTGTCTCCTTCGATTTCCATCCGGTCAGGTTCGCCCGCGCGATATACCCTTTCCAGCGCCGTCTTGTGCGGCAGGTCCAGGAAAACCGTCACATCCGGATATAGGCCATGGATGGCATGGTCGTTGATCGCCATCACCGTGCTGACACCCAACTCTCTTCCCCCACCCTGATAGGCTACGGAGGAATCGATATACCGGTCGCTGAGCAGGAGTCTTCCCGCCTGCAGATGCGGCACAATCACATCGTGGACATGCTGGGCGCGGGAGGCGGCATACAAAAGTGCTTCCGTCTCCGCCGTCATGCCCTCGTTGGCCCGGTCGAGAATGATCTCCCGGATCTTTTCGGAGATCATGCATCCGCCCGGCTCACGGCTGTGCACCACGCTGTACCCATACCGGTCCAGCGCATCGGTCAGAAGACGGATCTGTGTGCTCTTGCCTGCCCCGTCCAGTCCCTCCATGCTCAGGAAGAACCCGCGCTGCGTTTCGCTCTCCGGGCACAGGAAGCTAAGAAGCGCCTCGACTGTCGCAGCATACACATCGCATCCGCTGGAGCGCAGCTCCTCCTCCGTGCCGTATCCGTATCCCACGCCGATGGACCGGATGCCTGCCCCGTGGCCGCCATCTATGTCAAACATGCGGTCTCCGACCATGTAGGCGTTCTCCGGATCATAATCCTCCGGGAGTGCCGCGCGCACAAGCTCGGTTTTTCCCGCATCCGCACTGTTGTCGGGTCCCACGATGCGGTCAATCCATTTTCTCAGTCCAAAGTGCTCCAAGATGCGCTCCGAAGGACGCTGCGGCTTTCCGGTCGCCACCGCGACCCAGTCCCCATGCTTTTTGAGCGTCGCAAGCAGGGTACGGATCCCGGGATACACACGGTTTTCAAAGAGCCCCTTCTCGCCGTACCGTTCCCTGTAATAGGCTACGGCGGCATCGGCCCTCTCCTCGTCCAGCCCGAGCTCGTGCATGAAGGAATACTTCAGCGGCGGGCCGACAAACCTGCGGAGCATGTCCCCCTCAATCTCCGGAAGTCCAAGCTTTTCGGCCGCATACCGGACGCAGTTGAAAATGCCCTCCTCGCTCTGTGTGAGCGTTCCGTCCAGATCAAATATCACGCATCGACGCATGTGATTCTCTCCCCTTGTATGCCAAATGTATTCGTGCCCGCACGCAAAAGCCGCGCAGCTGTCTCTTCAGATATGATCTCCCCCGGTACCACCAGCGGAATCCCCGGCGGATAGCAGCCCGCGCTCACAGCAGCAATGCTGCCCGCGGCAGAGTGCAGGTCAACTTCCCGTGTCCTCCCCAGCGCTGCGCGCCTGGGCGGCATCACCTGCAGGGGAAGCCGCTCTCTTCCTGTTACCGCCGGATGATCTGCGTCCTCGCCCGCTCGCATCTCGCTTAGGCTCTCCAATATATGTCTTACATGGGCATCCGGCATCTCCAGCGGTAGCAGCATGACGAGACTGTGTCCCAGGGACATCTCCACATCTATGCTGCGTGCTTCGAGGGCCTCTGACAGCACGCTGCCGCCCTCCGGCACATGCAGGACCACACGCTGCCTGTCATAGGCATAGCCGTTCACACTCGTCCATGTCGGGCGCGGATCGGTGTAGCCCCGTGTGCTCGCCGTGCGCACGATCTCCTCCGCCTGGGCCCGCTGGCGTTCCAGCGCCGCCCTGCCCCTTTCCTCCATAAAGCATCGTGCTTCATCGATGGAGAGCATCAGAAGAAAGCTCGGCGAGGAGGTCTGCTCCCATCGAAGGATACGCAGTGCCCGCCTGGCATCGGACGCATCCCGAAAGTGGATCACCGCGCTCCCGGTAAGGCCGTGCAGTGTCTTATGTACCGACTGCACCCAGGCGTCAGCCCCGTATTCTCCGCTGCTCCCAATGTCTGCATGCCAGGGCAGATGGGCGCCGTGCGCCTCATCCACGACCAGACGCATGCCAAGCCTCTTCGCCTCCCTATGGATTTCTTCCATAGAAAGGCATCCCCCGAAGTAGTCCGGGCGCGTCAGGAGGACTGCCTTCGCCTCGGGGTGGGCACGCATCGTCGCCAGGATATCCTGGGGATCAACATACACCGCATCCCCGACTGTCCTTGCCTCCACCCAGATCGGCGTGATCCCGCCCAGGATGCACCCGCTGACCGCGCTTAAATGACTGTTCCTCGGGAGAATGACACACTCTCCCTCCCCAGCATAGGTTTCCAGCAACAGATGTACACCCTGGGAGGAACCGTTGTGCAGAAAGAGCGTTGCCCCAGCCCCGGTGCATGCGCTGTAGGCCTGCTGTGCCCTGGAGATCGCCCCGAGCGGGGCATAGAGATCATCCGTCACGGGAAGCTCCGTCGTGTCCAGCGCATACAGGTCATGAAGGCCCTCCGGAGCCCTTCCTCCGTGCCCCGGCATGTGAAGGCTGATCCGCTCCTGCACGCTCTCCAACATTGCGCGCATTTCATGAGACGCCATGATGTATCTTCCTCTGTCAGAAAAAGCGCGACAGCAGCCGCTGCCGTGCTTTTTCGTTTCTTTGCGCTGCCGCTTTATGCTTTGACGGGCAGGTTGGCCGTGAGTACATCGGCGCATCCGTCCATCCAGTTCTGCCGGAAATCCTCGATTCTGCCGGCATCGCATGCGCTGGCGATGGCCGGGTCAATCGGAAGCTGCGCCAGGACAGGCAGGCTGAAGCGCTCCGCCGTGGCCATGACCTTGCCCTCCCCGAAGGGATACAGCTTTCTTCCGCAGTCCGGGCAGAGCATATAGCTCATGTTCTCCACCAGACCCAGCACAGGAATGTTCATCATCTGTGCCATCTTGACCGCCTTGGAGACAATCATGTCCACCAACTCCTGGGGGCTGGTGACGATCAGGATGCCGTCCACCGGCAGGGACTGGAATACAGTCAGCGGCACATCGCCGGTTCCCGGAGGCATGTCGACAAACATATAGTCCACATCGCCCCACATGACATCGGTCCAGAACTGCTTGACCGTTCCGGCGATCAGGCTTCCGCGCCATACGACGGGATCCGTATCATCCTCCAGCAGCAGGTTGATGCTCATCATCCCGATGCCGCCCTTGGAGTAGACGGGAAGGATGCCTTCCTCATTGCCCATGGCCTTATCCGTCACGCCGAACATCTTCGGCACGCTGGGGCCCGTGATGTCCGCATCCAGGACTGCGACATTCCTGCCGCGCCTGCGCATCTCCGTCGCCATCAGGCCGGTCACCAGGCTCTTGCCGACGCCGCCCTTACCGGAGACGACGCCAATGACATGCTGCACGCGGCTGGACGCATTCATCGGTGCACGGAAATCCGCCTGTGCACACTTCTGGCCGCAGCTGGAGCAGTCACGATTACATTCCGACATGTGTTTCACCTTCTCAGATTCGAAAGGGTCCCCATGACCCCGCTTTCCGGTCTCACAACCGGCGAAATGCAGGATAGCACGATTCTCTGTCCTGCGCAATGCGTATTTTTCACCTG
>JAFUZB010000326.1 GCA_017476845.1 Clostridia bacterium | reverse complement strand
TCTGAACAGGAAAAGCTGAACGCCGATTAGCGTTCAGCTTTTCCTGTATGGCTTATTCTTCTGCGAGCAGATCTTCGGGCCCGAAACTTCTCGGAAGCAGGTCTTCCAGGGTGAGCTCGGTATATTGTGTGGGAGACTGAGCGAGGATCACCAGAATCTCATTCGGTTTTCCAAACTCGCGCATGACCTGACGGCAGATCCCGCAGGGCGTGCAATGTTCTCCGGGAATGCCATTCTTTCCCGCAACAATGGCGATAGCGCGCAGGCGCTTTTCTCCTTCGGCCACAGCATGGAAGATCGCATTGCGTTCGGCGCAGATTCCGGCAGGATAGGATGCATTCTCCACGTTGACACCGGTGTAGAGGGTACCAGAGCTAAAGAGTGCAGCGGCAGCAACGGAAAAGTGCGAATAAGGGGCATATGCCTTAGATAAGGCGGAAAGCGCGATGCCGATGAGAGAAGCGCGATCTACT
Source organism: Clostridia bacterium (assembly GCA_017476845.1). Taxonomy (GTDB): domain Bacteria; phylum Bacillota; class Clostridia; order Christensenellales; family Aristaeellaceae; genus UBA2943. Next base: position 3,102 of record JAFUZB010000326.1, on the reverse strand, counting down.
TCTTCAAAACCGGGAACGGGTAAGGATAACTGAGAACGTGCCATAGAGAACCTCCTGGAAGAACATGAGCTGATTTCATTATACGCCCTTGCCCCAAAGATTCAATGCGATTTCCTGTATAAACAAGGAAAGAATAGCGTTTCGAAGATGCATCTATGGGGACGGTTCTTCGATGAGTAGACGGCTTCTGTTCGTCTTGGAGCACAAGCAGATGGAGGGTACATGTGAACCGTTCTGAGAAAGAAGATATGGGAAAGGGACTGCGTCTATTTCCCGTCAGGCCCGGCATGCCATGCAATGTTCTTTGATGTGTACAGAGAACGCTGGAAGAGAACGAAAATGAACGTGGAGACGCATTGTCTGTCTATGGATAAGGAACTTGTGATCAGTCCGATGTGCAGGTCTGAGACACAAGAGAGGGCGCATCAGCAGACACAAAGAAAAGTGTGCTGGCAACAAGAGGAGAGCATGATCTTGCAGGAAAATGAGACAGCTATCTTGATCGCTATGGAGAAAGCGAGAGAGGATATATCGATGAGACGGCAATTGGTTTTGTGGAAAAATAGGTTGCGTAATCGGGCACCCAATTGTCGCGGAACTAAAAATGTAAAAATTCAATGAAATTCATAACATAAAGTGGGATGCCACATTCGTGGGAAAGGCAAATTTCTTGTTTTTACTAATGTTTTGCTCTACAATAAATGGGTATATGACGACATGGAAGGGCATTTCAGTCGTCATATACGGGAACATGTGAAAGGAAGTCCGCGGGAGGCAACGGCATGGATCGGACACAGATTCTGCGGGAAATGCGTAGGGAGCGTGGACGCCTTGGCAGGCGAACGTTGCGAAGGTCTGTTCTTGCTGTATTTATTCTGGCCATGCTCTTTGGGTTCATCACCTTTCAGATGCGCTTTATGCTAGTTCGTGTGGATGGACCGGGAATGGGATGGACGATTCCTTCGGGTTCGGTGGTGCTGATTCGCCGCGTTGCGGGGGAGAAAGCGGAAAAGAAAGATATCGTTCTTGTCCGTTTGAGCGACGAATATTTGCTCAGGCGCATAGCCTATGTGGCTGGTGAAACTATAGGCGCAGACGATATCAAGGAAGAAGAGACGGATACCGAGGGCACATTGCATGTTTCCGTCTTTGGGGACGCAGGTAGATCCTTGACGACCAAGGAACTGAATCCATTGCCTGAACCCGAGATTGTCCCAGATCACTCGGTTTATCTGATCACCGATACATCCGACATGGGCATCAATAGCCGGAGCCTCGGATGTGTGGACACAGCCGATATTCTTGGCATCTATGTGGACACGGTATGGCCTCCCATGCTTGCCAGCGAGCTGAAGGAGGATGTGCATAGGATCTTCACAGACTGGTAGATCCATGTGTGAAAAGAATGTATTTCGGTCACATGAGTAACCAGCAGCGTAACCGGATGGAAGTATAGTAGCGATGGATCGCGGGATATTCCTTCGGTGCTTCACCGGGGCTTATCAGAGATTCTTTGGTGGAGCATCCACCCGGTGCAAGGGAAGCAAGCGGACATACAGAAAGGCAGGGGTATATGGCATGGGACGTACAGTCCGTTGTGGCATGTTACTTCTGGTCGTTCTGGTTTTGCTCTATGCGCTGTATCCTCTCTATCTGCAATATCCGGAGCGGAAAAGTGCGTTCGAAACGACTGACCGTTATGCCAGAATGGTCAATGGTCTGACCGAGGCTGAGATGCAGGAAATAAAGGACCGCGTACGCGCTACCAACGATGCACTGGGGGAGATTCGGCTCGGCGATGTCTATTCGGGTTACGGAATGAATACATCACCCCAGGCTGAGTCCATCCTGCAGATTACAGGCGATGGGAACATTGCAGCTTTGTCGATCCCGTCGCAAAATGTCTGGCTTCCAGTCTATCCCGGAGACGGAATGAACGGCATGGAGCGCGGTGTGATCCATGTAAAGGGTTCCTCGCTGCCGGAGGCCGAGGCATCTGATGGGCATGTGGTTCTGGCAGGACATCTGGAAAAGGGTGTGGACACGCTCTTCGGAATCAGACAAGCGGAAAAGAGACTGGATGCACTCAAGATCATAGAGGCGGGCGACATGCTGTATCTGTATGTGCTTGATCAGGTGATCTGTTACCGAGTGGAAACGGTTAGAACAGTGTCCTTTCATCAGGTGGGACTGCTCACCTGGCCTAAAGATGGTGGTTACCTGAGTGTAATGGCAGACGACGGTGACCGAAGGATTGTGCTGAGGGCAAAGCGTGTGCAGGATCCGGACATCCTTCTCAGACGGGATGCTGCACAGATCTTGGGCGGAGAGACACAGGCCTTTTTCCTGGGACTGCCTGTATTTCTTCCTGGACTGGTCATGGCACTTGCGTTTGCCTTGATTAAACAAATGTGCAGACGGCTGCCTCACTAAGCAAACATGAGCAAAGGAGATGACGCGAAGCATGGTGAGACGATGGACAGCGGTAGTACTTCTCGTCATGATCCTGATGATATTTGTACTGCATGGAATCTCCGACGGCGAGAAGCAGGGAAGTGTCAGCATCTCCATGTTTTGGAATTCCGGAGATGATATTGATACTTATCTCAAGACGGGAAGACAGATTGTCATGTCTATGTACCGTATTGCCAGTCAGGGGACTGATGGAGATGCGGACTGGATGGTGCTTCCTGTATATGCGGGTCTGGCCGATCAAATTCGGGAGATCGAAAGTGATCTGCGCGAAGGCAAGGAAGAAGCCCATAAGATAGATCCCGTTCTCGAAGAGATTCACACGATGATTCAGAATGGGAACATTGCTCCGATTCTGACAAGTGTGATGGATGAAAACGGCGTGACAGAGTTTTCGAACCTTGAAAATGGCATCTATTACACTGAGGTCAGCCAAGGTCCCGAAAAGCTGCTTATGCAGACACCGCTTCTTCCGATTCCGTTCACTTACCTGGGCACGGTTACATACAGTATTGTGACGAAACCCAAGCTCACGGAAATCACTTCGCCAACTTCTACTCCCAAGCCAACGTTGACACCGAAGCCCACGCCGACAGATACACCGGAACCTACACCAACGTTGACACCGGA
>JAFUZB010000325.1 GCA_017476845.1 Clostridia bacterium | reverse complement strand
CCTCAGGCATCCCTCAAACACACCATTATCGCTCGTGTTTACCGTGGTCAGCGCCTTCGGATAGTTGATTTCACTTAAGTGTGTGCAGTTCTGGAAGGCCCTTTCATAGATCGCCGTTACCGTATCCGGCAGATGCACGCGCACAAGGGCCGTACAGTCGCTGAACGCGCTTGCGCTGATCGTTTTCAGACCGTAATCCGTCTGCTCGCTCTGCGCCACATCCGGGAACACAATTTCCGTAAAGGCCGTGCAGCCCATATATGCATTGGGGCCCAGGTAGGTTAGTGCCTTCGGATAGGTCGGATTCGGAAGCGCTACGCAGCCTCTGAAGGCATTAAAACCGATATAGCTCAGGCTCTCCGGCAGTTGAATGCTCTCCAGCGCCGTGCATCCCTGGAATGCCCCTAAATTAAAGGTACTCTTATTCCTTGAATCATCGATCTTTTCCAGTGTTCCGGGCAGAATGACCTCCTTGAGCGCCGGTGCCTTGGCGTACAATCCCGCCGCAAGCACCGTCACACCCTCCGGGATCTCTACCCGCACAAGCCTCAGGCATCCCTCAAACACACCATTATCGCTCGTGTTTACCGTGGTCAGCGCCTTCGGATAGTTGATTTCACTTAAGTGTGTGCAGTTCTGGAAGGCCTTTTCATAGATTCCCGTCAACGTATCCGGCAGATGCACGCGCACAAGGGACGTGCAGTCGCTGAACGCGCTTGCATTGATCGTCTTCAGACCGTAATCAATCCACTCATCCCCTACTACATCCGGGAAGGAAAGCTCTGTCAAGCTCTTACACTTTTCAAACGCACTCTTTCCGATTTCCGTCAGCGTTCTCGTGATGTCAAGAATGCGCAGATTGCTGCAGCCGCTAAAGGTAGACTGCCCGATCGTCTGCACCCCGGGCAGGGAGACACTCAGCAGTCCTGTGCAGTTCTGGAAGGCGGTATTTCCAAGCGTCTTCACGCTCTCCGGCAAGACAATGCTGACCAGGTCGGTCTTTCCCTTAAAGGCATTCGCGCCGATGGCCACAACTGCCTTTCCGCCGATCGTTTCCGGCACCACCACCGCGGTGTCTGTGCCCTTGTAGCCCGTGATGGTACCTCCGGAGAAGGTGAAGCTGCTCTCATCCGTCACATGAGAGCTGTCTGCGACTGTGATGCTGCCTCCGGTCAGCTCCTCCTCTGTCCCTTCCGCATCGATCACCTTTACTTTCGCCGTGTAGCTTCCCGCACGGATCGGCGCATAGCTCAAGCTTGGGGTATCCGTCTGAAGCGTGTATACCGTTTCCTCCTCAAGAAGCACGGACCACACATAGGAGAGCGGCGCTTTGCCGCCGGATACCTGCGCCGTAAAGACGATCTCATCACCCGTCACAGCCGAAGACGGACTTGCCGAAACCACACTGATGGCAAGCGGGTCATACACCAAAAGGACTGTGCTTCCCATGACCTCCGCGGTCGTCCCTTCCTGATCCCGCACCTTGAGCAGTATCGTATACTCCCCGGAGGCGGTGGGGGTATAGGTCAAGGTGGGAAGTGCAGAATAGGCCGAAGCATACGCAAGCTCATCGCCCGCATAGATGTCAAAGGCATAGGAAAGCGGCTTCTGCCCGCCTGCAGCGAGGGCCGTGAGCGTGACCGGCGTATGGACCCTCACCGCATCGGGCTCCAGGGTGACATCCTCTGCCGTCAAGGGCTTTCTTGTGACCTGAATCGTGCTGCTCTGCGCGCGCACCGTCTTCTTTTCGCTGTCGCGGACCAGGACCTCGACGCTGTACTCGCCCGCATCCTCCGGCGCGAAGACAAAGGTATTCTCTGCCTGGTAGGAGAGGAAGTCGATTTCCTCGCCCGCATAGTAGAGCATGAAGGCATAGCTGTAGGGCGCTTGGCCGCCGATAGCCTGGACCTCAAGTGTCACCTGATCCTCTGTCTGCACATTTTCGCCATCCAGCGTGATCTGTGCGATCTCCAGGGGATGCTGTGCAACACTCACCTCTTTGGTCTTTGTGACTTCACTGCCCTGCGCATCTCTGACGAGGACATGCAGGGTGTAGGTCCCTGCCGCTTGGAAGACATGACGGAACGCATTTTCCGCGCCCTGCGCACTTTCCTCCTCCACGAGGAAGGTATAGGTGTAAGGCGCAAGGCCGCCCTGGGCTTCCACGGTCCAGGTAATCTCTTCATCGGTCACGGGGGATGCCGCGTCACTGGTGAGGGATGCGATTCCCAGGGGCGCAAGCGCAACCTCAAAGTCCTCATAGGTCCGCTCTGCGCTGTTGCCCTCATCATCCAGAACACTGACGGTCATGCTGTATACGCCGTGCTCGGTAAAGGTCGTATCAAAGGTATCCGAGGCACTATAGCCCCTGTAGCTGACGCGCGACCCGGCTGCATTCTTCAGTTCAAACGCGTACCGGTAGCTCCCCACCCCAAGGTCCGCCGCAGCCGTCCATGTCACCGTGTCGCCCAAAAGCGCACCGACAGCGGAGGGCACAAGGGAGGTGACCGTGATGTTCGCGCCCTTCTTGAGTACGCTTAGCGTGTTGCCCGTCAGGGTATCGGTGTTCAGGTCGTCATCGCGCACGGTGACCGTCACATGATAGCTTCCCGCCTCACCGAAGGTGTAGGTGTACGCCGCGCTTGCGCTGTAGCTAGTGCGCACAAGGCGCGTATCGCCGAGATAGATTTCAAACTGGTAACGATAGGGCGCCGTGCCGCCAAGGGCCGCGGCCGTAAAGGTCACCGTATCCCCGGCATAATAGACGCTTTCCCCTTCCGTATCTTCTGCGCTGCTTGTGAGCGAGACAAGATGCACGCTGGACGTATCCACCTGCGTAATCTTCGCCTTCGGCGCGCCCGAAAAGGAGGTGCTCTCCCATGTCATCTGCTCGCCCAGGATAATCTCCGTCACCTGCTCCAGCTGCCAGAAGGCTTCCGGCCCCACGCTCATGAGCGGTACCCCGTTTACGCTTTCCGGAAGCATGACATGCTCCGGAATCAGGGTGTCGTCCGCTGCGCAAAGAAGGGTAGCCCCTTCCTCTGAAAGGGCATAGTAGAAGCCGTCCTGGAGCGCCAGGGAGGACGTGCTGACAAAGCCGCCAAAGGACTTCATCGGGCTGCCCTCGGGGCCAAAGACGTAGCGGACCCCGGTCGTATCCGTCAATCGGGTGCTGCCCTCAAGGTACACGTAGGCGATCTTCTCCCCGCTCTCCAGGCCCAGGCCGTTCAGCGCCTCCACCTGTGCGGGAACACGCAGCGCATACAGATTGCTGCCCCGAAAGGCGTGATCGCCGATCACCTTGAGCCCCTGCGGAAGGCGCACGAGCCCCTGCAGGGCCAGATCGCCGTCAAAGGCTTCCGCTTCTATCTCCTCTAGCGCTGCGGGAAGCGTAAAATCCGCTACTCCCTGCGCGCACAGGTTCATTGTCATCATAAGGCACATGAGCATGGCAAACCGTCTGCGCATTCTCTCCATGGTCTGACCTCCTGTTTCCATTCAAAAATGAATATAGCAAACAGGGAAAACCATTTCTATGCCGCTGCATGAACCCATAATATTCTTGCAGGAAATAGCGGATTTTTTGCACTAATAGGGATAAGATTGTATCTATTCTTTGTCGCGCAGGAAATGCAGCTGCTCCGCTGCACACGCATATTCGGGACAGAAATCATCCCCGGCCATGTATGCATAGAGCGCAGAGAGAAGGGCGCGTGCCTCGGGATATTGCTGCAGGTCCTGAAGACCCATGCTGCTCACAAGAAGTCTTCCTTTGCCCACACGCACTTCAAAGAGCTGCGCCATGTTCCGCATTCTGGCATACGAATCCATCTCGCGGATGACGGGCCGAATCTTCAGGTCATCCGGGAGCACATAGGCACGGGTACTCGCCATGGCCCACCACTGCCACTGGGAATACTGCGCTGTGGGGAAGTGCCGGAGAGCAGGATGCGCTGTATCGATGAGCTGTCCCATCCCGCCCGGCTGCTTGGGGAACGTGCCCACCGACCAGAAATCCGTAGGGAAGAAGGTGCGGATGGAGCTCGGCATGGACGCTTCGTCCGCAGCAGGGGAAAGGTAGACCCGCTCCCCCTGCGCAAGCCAGGCCAGTGCCTGGTCATCCAGCCTTCGTACCTCATGTACACACGCAGGGCAGCGTGGCTTTTCGTCCCGGTAGACCCAAAGAGGATAGCTGTTCTCCGCCTCCCCAAAGCGCACGGTGAGCGTGAGCTGCCTGTGGCCTTCGCCTTCGGGAAGCGGCACACAGATTTCTCCCACGCCCGTCACGGCTCCTTCCGGGCATACGCGCTCCTCGCCTTCTCCGGCGCATTCCGATCGTCCCCCGGAGAGGCGCCAGGTAAGTTTACCCTGCACCGGGCCTTTTCCGTAATTGGCGATCTTCACCCCGGCCCTGAGCACCTCGCCCTCCACATAGGTGTAGCGGGGAAGCAGCACCAGGGGGAGCACATCTCGGAAGAACGCCCGGAAGCACTCCGGCTGCGTAAACGGTGTGGGCTTGGGCTCCAGGTGGGCATCCATCATACCGACCAAGGCTGTGCCCTGACCTGGGAAATCCTGCAGGCCCAGAAGTGAGATGCCCGCGAGAAGGCCGGTTCTCAGATTGGCCTCCACCTCGGCGCGGTAGCACTGCAGGGAGAGCGCCGCGCTCGCCTGTACATAGCTTTCCCACTCGCCAAGCATACCTCGCTTCTCGGCTCTGCGCCTGACTGCGAGCAGATTCTCCGGCCGTGTCACGCCCTTGTAGCGGTCCAGTTGGGAAAAGTCCGGCAGGATCTCAAACTGTCCGACCTCAAAGGCGATAACAGGGTTGGGATAGGTCTCCCGCAGCTTCTGCATTCCCTCCCTATAGTCCCAATCCTCGGAGGGATAGGTGTCATACAGATGGCCTCCCGGGCCCGCAAAGGCCGCACGCAGCGGGAGCTCGCCCACGCCGCTGGAGGTGTAGAAATCGCTGTCCGGTCCAGGGCCCTTGGCGCCATAAAACGCATTGGAGGCCTCGGCATAAAACCTGGTCGTGTCGATCTCGCGCGCCAGCTTTAGCATCTCTCGCATCCGGGCCTGGCCCTCCTCCTCTGCCTGCAGCTCGTTGCCAAAGGTCAGCATGACAAAGGAGGGATAATTGGCCAGCATCTGCAATACCTGCCGCAATTCCTCCTTATAAAAGCGTGCACTCTCCTCTGTCTCAAAGGCATGCGCCGGATTCCAGCAGGGAAGCTCCGGCTGCATGAGCATGCCCATTCGGTCCGCCACGCGGAAGGCCGCCTGCGGGGGAACATGGGAGTGGAAGCGCAGGCAGTTGACGCCGTAGGCGCGGTAGCGTGCGATGATGTTCTCCCAGCTCTTCTCATCCATGGGCGGGTACCCTGTCTCCGGGAACACCGCGCAGTTCGCCTCCGCGCGAAGGAAGATCACTCTGCCGTTGACTGTGAACATACCCTCCCGCATAGTAAGGGTGCGGACACCGAAGGAGGCGGTCAGGGTATCCAGTCCGTCTGCGCTCACCGACACATCGTAGAGCTTGCCTTCCCCAAGGTCCCACCGCTCCACCTGCGCAGAATACGGGATTCCCCGCACCCAGGTGTCGTGTACGCCCGCGGCAAGATCCACTGTGGCCGTCACCGGGGCGGCAAAGGCGCGGGAGAAAAGCGAGATGCTTCCCTTCCAGGGATGTGCGGCATCGATCTGCACGCATACGTCGGCCGTATTCTCCCCCGGATACACGCGCAGGCTGCTGAAGAAGACCGGGTTTTCCATCCGCAGACAGAATTCCCCCAGAATCCCGTTCCAGTTGGTCTGCGTCTCATCGGTCGCCGCCGAGGAGAAGACAATGTCGTCATGCGGCAGTCCCGGATAGCTGTTGTCCATCTCCAATTCCAAGCGGTCCAGCCCTTTGACATAGTCCGTCACTTCAAAGGACTGGGGCGCGGAGAGAGAGAAAGGGACATACGGTGCAACCTCGCTTCCGTTCACGCGAAGCTTCAGACACCTGGCGCGCTCGGCATCCAAAAACACGCGGCAACCGTCAGGACGCGACCAGAGGAAGTCCGCCCGGATCCTGGCACAGCCTTCAAAGGTACACACGCGGGTCAGTCTTGTCGTGATCTCCTTCTCCCCCGTGCGCTCGATCTTTGCGTCCGGATGCCATGGCTGCGCCTCCTCCTCGGGAAACCCGATGCCGCTCTCATCCAGGGTTCCGGGAAGGCGCAGCATCCCCTCCGCTTCACCCGCCGGTTTCCCGCCGGAAATCGTGCAATACCAGAGCGCCGGCAGATTGATTTTCTCCATCCTTCATTCCTCCGCAAGGCATACGGCGCCGGGAACGGCAATACGCTGCCTGAGTCGTATATCCTGTTGTATTCTTTCCAGTACGGTCACCTCTGCGCTGTCCTGGCAGGCACAGAGAATGCGATTGCCCATAGGGAGACAGTCGCGCGGTGTCCTTCCGCCCGCAGGCCATATGCCCTCGCGTCGCAGCCCCTCCGCATCGTCTCGGAAGACGGTCAGGACATCTGCGCCCCGCTGGGTACAGTAGATCCCGCCGTCCTCACCCAGCCTGACCGCAGCGGAGGTGCCGGGGACGCCCGAATCCGTAACCGGGAGTACCGTCTCTTCCCCGGGCGACAGCCGATAGAGGACATTGCCCATCTCGCAGATCACATACCACACATTTCCCCTGCGCACAAAGTGCCGGGGCCCCGCGCCGGGGGCAAAGACATGCACAGGCGCGAAGGCTCGCCAGGTGCCCTCTATACGCCGAATCGTGCGGATTTCATCTGCGCCAAGGTCGGACACATAGAGGGTATCCTCCCCCTCAAAGGCCACAAAATGGGCATGCGGTCCCTCCTGGCGCGCCGCATTCACGCTCCCGTGCTCCCCAGGAATAAGCGCAAGCTGCTCCAGACCCTCGCCTCGGGCGGTAAAGAGCGCGACAGAGCCGGAGGTGTAGTTGGCAACGGCCAGGGTGTTTCCCGACGGCGACAGCGCGAGATGGCACGGGTTTTCGCCGCCTGTCGGCAGCGTCGTTACGAGTTCATAGCCCGCTTCGGTTTTCCTCGCATAGCTGACCCGGCCCTCTTTCTCCCCAAGCGCCTCGTCCACAAAATACAGTCCGCCCTTGACCGGCAGAAGATAGCTCGCATCATGTGAGCGCAGGGCAAGCTCTATCTCGCCGAATCTCCCCTGATCGTCTTCCCTCAGGCGGTAGATGCCTTCACTCTCTGTTCCTGTCGTATAGGTGCCCACAAGCACGGTTTTCATGGTATGCGCCTCCTCCACCGCGCATTGTAGCATAATCTCCTTGGGCGGTACACGGCGCACCAAATCAGCAAAACGGGCACGACGGCATGTCTCGCTCGTAAAACCCATTCACTCTTCCTCTGTTTCCAGGCGCCTGACCTTTCTGCCGGGCACGGCTTCCATTCCAAACATGGCCAGCGCTTGGTTCACCTTGTCCAGTCGGACAGTCTCCTTGCCTTGCTCCAATTCACGCACAAAGCGCAGTCCCAGCCCGGAACGAACAGCGAATTCCTCCTGCGTCAGTCCCGCCGCTTTCCGGTTCTCACGAATAAAGGTCGCTATCTTGTCATTTCGCATCCCATGACCTCATTTTTCCACCCGATCGGGTGCACTTTACGCAAAAACGCTCATAATATACCCGATCGGGATGATTTTGCAGTCCCTCTCCATTATTATACCCGCTCGGGTGTTTTTTGTGCTATTTCCACATTCGCATCCTTGGATGCTTGATCGCTGCCTTATGCATGAAAAGGCTCTCCGCATGGAGAGCCTTTTCATGACAGGTTTATCCGAGGATCATGGTGCCCTCGGCCACGTTCTTTCCGCCGTTTTCCCGGTCAAAGAGAATGACCTTGCCGCCGAAGGTGAAGGACACCTGGCTGTCCACGGCATAGTCGACACCGCCGAAGACCACCGCGGTCACGGGCGTTCCGTTCACGTCCAGCTTGACCGTGGTCTCCATACCGGAGGGCAGGGTCGAGTAGACGGTCGCGCGTACGCCCTCCCCGTCCGTAATCTTCACAAACTCCGGACGGATACCGAGCACACACTTTTCGCTCTTCAAGGCAATCGGTGCATTTCCGGTAAAGGTGCCATGGACGCTCCCGAAGGAAACCTCCGCCTTATTCCCGGAGACCTTGGCTGTAGCATCGATAAAGTTCATGGTCGGATTGCCCATGAAGTCCGCAACAAAGAGGTTGGCGGGCTCATTGTACATCTCCAGCGGCGGTGCATACTGCTGCAGCACACCGTTTTCCATGATACACACGCGCGTGGAGAGCGTCATAGCCTCCAACTGGTCGTGGGTCACGTACACGAAGGTGGAATCGGTATCCTTGTGCAGACGCTTGAGCTCTGTGCGCATCTCCATACGCAGCTTGGCATCCAGGTTGGACAGCGGCTCATCCATAAACAGGACCTTAGGTCCCGGGGCGAGGGTACGCGCAATGGCCACGCGCTGCTGCTGACCGCCCGAAAGCTCTGCGGGATAGCGCTTCTCAAACTGCTCGATGCGCAGCATCTTCAGGAGCTCATCGGCTCTTGCGCGGATGCGTGCCTTATCCCACTTGAGGTTTTCCAGACCGAAGGCGATATTCTGGTAGACCGTCATATGCGGCCAGAGCGCATAGTTCTGGAACAGGAAGCCCACATCGCGCTTGTTAGGCGGGAGGTTAATGCCCTTATCGGCATCGAAGACCACCTTGCCGTCAATGGAGATCTGACCCTCGGTGGGCGTCTCCAGACCGGCGATCATGCGCAGTGTGGTGGTTTTACCGCAGCCGGAAGGACCCAGCAGGGTAATGAAGGCGTTGCTCTCAATGTCCAGATTGAGGTTATCTACCGCCACAAATTTGCCAAAACGCTTGGCAACATTCTTCAGTTTGATTTCCGGCATCTTAGCCACCTACTCCCTTGTCTATTGACGCACCGGTCAGTTTGTTGACGATAAAGTTTACCAGCAGGACGACGATGATGATCAACAGGTTGATCGCATTGCCGAACTGCGCCCAGCCCTTTTCGGAATACTGCATGAGCATGGTGGTGAGGATCGTATTGCTGGTGGGTACCAGAAGCACGAACAGACTCAGTTCACGCATACAGGAGACCATGGGCAGGAGATAGCCCGAGAGGAAGGAGGACTTCTGAATCGGGAAGATGACGCGCAGCATGCGCTTCCACCACGGCACGCCCGTGATGACGGCCGCTTCCTCGATTTCGCCCGACAGCTGCAGCATGGCGTTCACGCCCGAGCGGGAGGCGAAGGGCAGGTACTTGACCGAACCCACCAGCGCCAGGAGCAGGAAGCCGCGCAGCCACGGAATGGAGGAGGACATGGCCAGGTAGATGGCACCGAAGGCCAGGGAGGGCATGAGATAGGGGAAGAAGGACAGGCTGTTGACCCAGGAGGCCAGCTTGCTTCCGCGCCGCTTAGCCACGCCGTAGCCCACGAGAATACCGCAGGTACCGGCCACCAGGGCACAGGTCACGGCCAGGCCGAGCGAATAGCCCAGGGCATTCCACACCTTGGGATTGAGGAGGATACCGGTCGAATCGCCCTGGTCCAGGCGCTTGTCCAGCCCGGTTCCGATCCAGAAATCGAGGGTCATGTTGGACAGGGAGTAATCCCCGGCCTTGATGATCACGGATTCCAGTGCGAAGGTGATGAGCGGGACCACGGCCACAAGAAGCAGGATCACGACCAGGATGATCGCGATGGGCCGATTGGCCTTGCCCAGGTTGATCTTGCTGATCTGGCCGCTCTTTCCGGTCACGGTCGTGAACTGCTTGCGGGAATTGGTGACCTTCTGGTTGAGAAGAAGGATCGCCACACCGAAGAGGATCATGACGCCGACGATAATGTAGGCCTGGCCCGGATAGGAGTCCATCAGCGACTTCATCTTGGTGGAAAGCACATAGTAGCGCACCGGGGAGCCGAGGAAGACCGGCACCGAGTAGGCGCTCATAGAGCTTGCGAACACCAGAAGGAAGGTGGAGAGCATGGCGGGCTTAACGATAGGCAGCGTAATGCGCCAGATGATGCGCATGCGGCTGGTCTTGAGGATCGTTGCCGCCTCCTCCAGGTTGGCATCCATATTGCGCAGGATACCGCCGATGAGGATGTAGGCAAAGGGCGCATAGTGCAGTCCGAGCACGAGGGCGATCGGGAAGGCACCGTAGACGAACCATTCCGGCATAAAGATATGGAAGACCGAAGCCATGATGCCGTTACTGGTCTTCAGACCGATATTCACATTCTTAAAGAAGGTTTCCCAGAACAGCGCCAGCGTCCAGCTGGGCATGATGTAGGGGAAGGTGAATACGGCCGAGATGAACTTCTTGTACTTGAGATTGGTTCTCGTCACCAGGAAGGCCACAATACCGCCGAAGAGAATCGCAATCACCGAGGAGGCGAGGGAGACGATCAGAGTATTGAGGAAGGGCTGGTAGAACTGGATCCAGCTGTAGTCGTTCTCCGAGGTGGCAAAGAGGCGCCTGAAATGGTACAGGGAGAGGCTTCCCGCCGTCTCCTGGGCCGCTCTGGCCTCGCGTCCGGTATGGATGGTCACCGTCTCTGTCAGAAGGGACAGAAGCGGATAGAGCGTGAGGAAGATCAGGGAAATAAAGAAGATGAGAAGGATGACGTTGGCCGGCTTGGAGAACCAGGCGCGCACCCTGCCCATGAATCTGGCCGCATTGAAGCCCTTCTTCTCTTTGGCCTGTTGCATAGACTGTCCCCTCTTTCCGTTTCGGCATCACATCTGCCGAAATCCGTGTGAATATAAAGGCGGCGGGACGGGTGATCCGTCCCGCCGGGCATTGGGCGTGAAGCTTAGTTCTGGCAGTGCTGGAGGATGAAGTCCTCAACCTCGAAGCTGTTCAGAATGTAGTCTGCATCCTCCATCACGAGGGTGTCCTTCCACACATCGATGGTCAGATCGCCTTCATTGACGGTGATTTCAGCATTGGGGGAGTAGGCGCCGATGCTCTTGCCCCAGGGCTGGAAGCCTTCCTGGGTCATGAGGTACTCGATGAAGAGCATGCCGGTGTAGGGGCGGGTCGCCTTGGTGTTGATCATGGTGTACATCGGATACATGAAGCCGGCGAAGGGCTCGACAGCGTAGCCGTTTGCGGAAGCATCATACTGCGCCACGGTCAGGTTGTCGGTGAGCACAGAGGAGGAGCGCAGCTTGCTGAGCACGAACAGGCCGATCTTGCCTGCGGCGGTCTCCTGGCTGACTTCCTCGGCGATGGAGGTATCGGACTTGCCGAAGGTGACGTTGTCCAGGAACTCGGCTACCCACTTGTAACCGGCGTTCTTGTATTCGCCCAGGTCGATGTCCTCACCCTTCCATGCCTTGTAGGCATCGGCGAGCTTACCGGCCCAGTCTTCCTTGGTGCACATCACCAGGAAGTTCATGTTGACCTTTTCGCTCTCGGGGTTCTTGAAGATGATGTTGCCCTTCATGGAAGGATCGGTGAGCTCCCAGACATTCTTGATGGCGGGGACGTTCTCGCCCAGATTGTTGTAAATGAAGAGCTTGTTGATGTACTGGTGCACCAGCGCGGGCTGCTGATCGGCTTCGTCGAGAATCGCCTTGACGGCGTCGGGCACGAAGTTGATGACCAGGCCCTCATCAATGGCGTCGGTGAGCTGTGCGCCGTCCTGGATCATGACCATGTCGGCCGCACCGTTACCGGTTTCGCTGCGCAGCTTGGTGTAGATTTCCTGGTCCTTGAGGTTGTTGGATTCGGTGGTGATGTTGTAAATCGCGGCAAATTCTTCCGCGGCGGTCGCGATACGGCTGGTGTTGCCGTACACAACGAAGGTGCCGCTCTCGGCCAACGCCTTTTCCACAAGCTCATCATGGGTGAGCGCTTCGCCTGCGGCGACATCGTCAGCCACATCGGCCAGGGCAGAGATCGCGAGCAGTGCCAGGCACAGTGCGAGCACGAGAGATAAGAGTTTCTTCATGGTACGAACCTCCTTATTCACAGGCAGCAAGCCGCCTGTGGTGGGTAAATGTGTTATTTGGGATGTTTGCTCGTGAATTATACCATCTTCGCAGGAGATTGCAATCTGTTTTTCCCCGCCCGGGCCGCATCCGAGCGGCCATAGGGGCCCAAAAGCCCCCCTTTCGCCTCCTACCGGTGCAGCATTTTGGGCCCTATTCGACGGCTTATCCCGCACGGTCTGTGCGTTTGCGCCTTTTTTCGTTCCGGCTCTGCGCGGTACGTACCCCGCTTTCGTATTTTTTCCGTTTTTTCTTGCCCGCCCCGTCCAAACGGAATAAGATATCCGCGATTTTCCCCGCGGAGGCGATTCCCATGCAGCTTACCCCCACTGGTGCTACCTTCATGCTCCTTCTCACCACCCTCATCTGGGGCGGCGGTTTTATGGCGGCCCAGGCCGCACTGGATGCGGGACTGGACGGCACGCTGATTCTCACCATCCGATTCTTCCTCGGCGCTGCGGTGGTTTTCCTGGCTTTCATGCCGCGCATTCTCAAAAGCCGCGGGAAAACCGTCCTGCACGGGCTGGGCGCAGGCGCCCTTCTGTTCCTCGGGTTCTACACCCAGATCCTGGGGCAGGGCAGGACCACCATTCCCAATACCGCCTTCTTTACCTCCACCAATGTCCTCATGGTCCCCTTCATCGTCTGGGCCATCACAAAGAAGCGGCCGGAGAAGCGCATCTTCGCGCTGTGCTTCATCACCATGCTCGGCATGATCTGCCTTACCCTGGACGATGCGCTCCGCCTCTCCCCGACCGCAGGCGATTTCCTGGTCCTCCTGTGCGCTTTCTTCTTTGCGGCACACATCGTCTACCTTGATCTTGTGTGCAGAAACGATGATTCGGTGCAGGTGACCTTCTTCCAGCTCCTCTTCTGCTGCCTTTTTTCCGCCCTCGCCCTGCTCTTGTCCTCCCCGGAGATCTCACCTGCCGCGCTTCGCTCCAGCGCCCTTCCGCTCCTCTACTCAGGTCTTCTCTCCTCCGGTGCCTGCTATCTCATGCAGACGCGGGCACAGACCGTGCTTCCTGCCGCCCAGGCCGGCATCGTCCTGAGCACCGAGGGACTCTTCGGCACCGTGCTCTCCCTGCTATTCGGTTGGGCGACCTTCCGCTATCCGATTGCCGTAGGCGGTCTTCTGGTCACCCTCGCCGTCGTCCTCTCCTCTCTTCCCGCAAAGGAAAAGGACCGCACAGATCCTGCGACCTGAGCGGTCCTTCCCATACTTTCGTTATCCTACCCGGCAGGCGTGCTATGCGCCTGCCTTTTGCTTTGCGTCAGTCCTTGGTGAAGGCAGAGGCCAGGCCTTCATAGGTGAGCGCAAGACCCAGTCCCAGCAGGCAGCCTGCCACAATGTCGGTCAGCCAGTGCACGCCGCAAAGGAGTCTTCCCAGCACGATCGCCACCAGCAGCAGCGCGAGAAGTACCTGAAGTGCGGTGCGAAGGGCTCCATTCTTCATCCTGCGCCCCACCTGGGATATGGCAGGAAGCAGGATCACCAGGGCCATCATGGTATGGGACGAGGGATAGGAGGCCTCCAGCCCCTCCTCCAGGATCACCGGGCGGTAGTTGACGATGAATTCCTCAAAGAGCACATAGCAGATCAGCATGATGGCATACAGCCCTGCCAGCAGATACAGGTCGCCGTCTACCCGCATGAGGCTCTTGCGCTTCACCAGCTGTGCAACGCCCAAACCGGCAAAGGCGCCCGCCACGAAAAGCGCCAGATATCCGGCATACTCGGTGAGCTTATAGACCGTCGCCTGATAGCCGGTCAAGGCATGAAAGGTCTGGTTGATCCCGGCAAAACCGACGCTGGACCCCTCCGGCCCGATCGCCTGCACATCCACATGGGTCACCGCGAAGGTGAAGGCGGCAAATACGATGAGCAGCACGATGCCGCACACAAAGCTTCCCCGTTTTTTCATGACAATATGACTCCTTTTCTTTCCGGATGTTCTGTTTCTTGATGTTCTATGCAAAATCCTATTCCGCGCGCCATGCGCTGGCAAAATAGACGATATCGGAGATCGCCCGGTATTTCCGGCTCACCTTGTTGATGAGCCCGCCCAGAAACATGAGCTGCGAGGACTCCCCGCCGTCGAGAAGATAGGCGACCTCCACATGGTCCGAAAGCTCCCCGACCAGGCTCACCATCTCGTCCAGCGTGCATCCCACATCCCGCGCTGTGACGATCATGTACTCGAGGTGCCCCGTCTGTACCAATGCGGTCCGGTAACCCCGCTCCGGCGCGTCCCGGAAGGCCGGGTCCGCCTCGCGGTGCAGCACATTTTCGTCATTGACGATGAGGGCCGGCCCGAAGGCGAAGGCATTGATCACCCGCCTGCCCTCCCAGTGCGTATTGTCGATGTTCTCCTGGTCCTCATCGTAGAAGATGACATGGAAATCCCCCTCCTCATCAATGAGGAGCAGATCCATGCGCCGCACGATCTCCTCCCGGATGACGCGCCCCTGGCGCAGGGTGTAACCGTCCCCGTGATAGGAGTAGAAATCCCCGTTCACCGCGAGCACGGCGTTCACTGTCTTGGCCAGATAGGCCGGATTCCCGATGTGGTAGCTCCCAAACCCGTCACAGGCGGCCGTGCGCAGCTGCGAGGCGTCCGCAATGGTCACGTAGGCCACATAATAATTGCAGTTGTACACCGTATCCCGGTTCTCCACCCGCTTCCAGGTCACGTGGATGGTGGGGTCATCATAGATCTGTCCGTCCACGGTAAAGGAGCGGTCAAAGGGCATGCCCGGCGACTCGTCGATGGGAAGCTTCACCGCCTCCGCAAGCCCTGAAAAGGAAAGCAGAAGGCAGCATACCATAAGGACAAATGCGCTGCAGATTCCCTTCATGGCCTCACCGTCCCCTTCTCTCGCGGATCTCCTGTTCGACCCGCACGCGCTCGCTCTCCAGGCGTTCCTTGAAGGCGTTGAGGTGCTCACGCAGCACGACATCCGCATGGAGCGGCCGGAAGAAGGCCGTCTTCCCGCGGCTGCGCTCCACGTGTGTGCGGATCTCCTCCTTGATCGTCTCGTAGCGGACCACCACATCGTTCTCCTTGGCGAAAGCGCGCAGCTTGGCCACCACACCCGCACTCTGGCACAGGTCCACGATGAAGACGCCGTAGAACATGCCGATGACAAAGGAGAAGGCCAGGTTCTGTGCAAGCCAGGCAAGGGCATTGAGAATGCGCGGATGAATCAGAAAGTAGTAGAGGGCACCCAGGATCGACCAGGCGAGGGAGAACTTCGGGCAGATGATGCCCTGGATGTTTCCCCATTGGTCCGAGTAGTCCCAGAGCCGGACATGGTTGACCTTGAGGGAATAAAGGCCTGCAATGTACTCGATGCCCGTCATACACACCGCCATCACCGCAAAGAGGGCGAGCCTTCGGTAGGGCGGCCTAAGGAAGGACAGATAGTGCTCCTGGATGGCAATCAGGTACAGGATGCACAGTCCCGAGCCATACAGCGGCAGATAGGGACCGGTGCAAAAACCGGGATTGATCCATTTTCTCTCAGGGTTCTGGGAGGAGAAAAAGCGCCGGAAAACAACCTCAATCCCCCAGCCTACGATGGATCCCGTGGAAAAAAGAAAGGCCAGTATCAGCGGCAGCTTCACGCCCGCATCCTCCTTCGCGCCTATATTCGCAGAACGTTTCGTAGCCTAGCACAAGTGTTTCTCTCGCGCAATCCCCAGAGGCGCCAATACAAAAAAGAAGAAGCAAGGCTTGCACCTCACTTCTTCCCGTTGGCCACCATCTCCTGGGCCAGCTGCAGAAAGGACTGCAGCGTGGTTCGCTCCTCCTCACTCATGGATGTTGGAGCAAGGGTATCCACAAACTCGAGATTCTTGCAGAGCAGATATTCCGGAAGCACCTGCAATTCATTGCAGAGCGCGACAAACGTTTCCAGACTTGCCACGCGCGTACCGCGCTCGATGTGGCCCAAAAAGGATGCAGAGATGCCAACTCTCTCCGCCAGCGCTTCCTGTGTCCAGGACTTATTTCTTCTCGCAATACGAACACGGGCTCCCAAGTCTTTATAGTCCATATTTTCAGAAGCCTCCTGCCTAAGCAGCAATGCTGCTCTTATATATGAAAGTATCGCTATTATTGTATCCCTTTTTTGCGTTTGGTAAACGAACTTCTAGCATTATTTTTGCATTTTCTTTTCCCATCCCTGTTCCCGCCTGCATGCTGACCTGTGCGGAGTGGTGGATGTGCAGCGTTTGTGCCAGAAATTGCCTTGACCTGACAGAATGGCAAAAAAGTGTTGCCGTGCCTGCTCTGTCAATTTTGTTTCGCATTTTCCAAAGGCAAAACAGAATATTCATCCTGAAGAACATGATGAATTTGTATCCTGTCTTTTCCAGATTTTACACCCAAATCTCGTTCTGTACAACAAGTTTTCATTATGATATAATACGCTTTGTTCCCCAGGCCCCTTGCAAGACTTTTTCCTCTTATGGTATCGCGCACCGACTTGCCGTAAACCATTGAAGTTCTGCCTGGCATCCGGATGGGCAACGCAAAAATACTTTTTATCCATATCAGGAGGTTTTCTACCATGTATCAGGACGAGACACTTACTTGTCGGGACTGCGGACGCGAGTTCATCTTCTCTGCTTCCGAGCAGGCTTTCTTCGCCGAAAAGGGTTTCCAGAACAAGCCCAGCCGCTGCCCGGAATGCCGTGCCGCAAAGCGCGCTGCCCAGAATGGTACCGCTCCCCGTCAGATGTTCACCGTGATCTGTGACAACTGCGGCCGCGAGACCCAGGTTCCCTTCCAGCCCCGCGGAGACAAGCCCGTGTATTGCCGTGAGTGCTTCCAGGCGATGAAGCAGACCCAGTATTAATTCCCAGACATCCTTCAAGCGCACCTTCGGGTGCGCTTTTCTTGACACGTTTTTTGCCTTCCTGTACACTCCCTCGCGAGGTGAATGCCATGCCCGTGTCCCCGTCTCTCTCTTCACTTCCGGACCTGTTAGGCGCCCTGCATGTGCAGCGGCCGCTGCTTGTCTGCTCCGCGCGCTGGGCGGATGCGCTGCATGGGCTCTGTCCCGATGCTCCTGTCTTCTCCGCCTTTTCTGCCAATCCCGATTTTGACCAGTGCGCTGCCGGCCTGTGCATGCTGGAAAGGTGCACCTGCGACGGAGTCGTGGCCATGGGCGGCGGAAGCGCCATGGACACCGCAAAGACCATCAAGGCGATGTTCCTCTCCCCCTCCCCGGCCAGGGCACTGGAGATGCAATACAGCGAAGGTACTCTTCCCCTCATCTGCATTCCCACCACGGCAGGCTCGGGCTCCGAGGCCACGCAGACCGCGGTCGTCTATGTGGACAACCGAAAGTTCTCCCTCTCCCATCCCTGCCTTCTCCCCGACGGTGTCATCCTGGACCCCGCACCGCTGCGTACCCTGCCCTTTGCCCAGAAGCGCTCCTGCGCGCTGGATGCACTGTGTCAGGCGATCGAATCCTATTGGTCCAAAAGCGCCACGAAGGAAAGCCGCGTTCTCGCATCCGAGGCCATCTCCGGCATCTTCCCGCTCCTTCCCGCCTATCTTTCCGGGGACACTGCAGCCGCAGGCACCATGCTCACCTTAAGCTACAGGGCCGGCCAGGCCATTCAGCTGACGCGGACCACGGCAGCCCACGCCATGAGCTATCAGCTGACAAAGCTCTTAGGCATCCCTCACGGGGACGCCTGTGCGCTAACTCTGCCCTTCCTCTGGCTGCGTCTGGCGGAAAAGCGCCACCCCGCGTGCCTTTCGCTCGCTGCACTTCTTGGCTTTTCCGATCCCGCAGACCCCGCCCGTCTCTTTCTCGGCATGCGCCTGGCTTTCCATCTCCCAGCCCCCGGTCTTCCCGGCGATGAGACCATGGAACGCCTCATCCGCTCCGTGAATCCCGAACGCCTCGGAAATCACCCGGAAGAATTAACCGTGGAGGAGATACGGGACATCTATACGCTCGCACTCCGACAGGACGAAACCGCTATCGATCCTACCCATGCACTGGAGATGTGGAATGCCTATGTACAGCACCTGTAACCGGGAATATATCGAGGCGGTCTCGCGTTTCATCTTTGTTGAGGACATGCCGCACGCGTCGGATGTCATTCTCATCCCCGGCTCAAGCCACGATGCGCACGTTCTGCACGCCGCATCGCTCTATCATTCGGGCTATGCCCCCTATCTTCTGCCCTCCGGCTTTCATGCCTTCTCCAAGGAAGCCTTCGACGCTGTCCCCGGTTTTGCCTCCGAATGGGCCTGGATACGCTCCATCCTTTTGTCCCAGGGGGTTCCCGAGCATGCCATTCTTCGGGAGGACCAATCGACCTTCACCTGGGAGAATGCAGTTTTCTCGCGGAGGGCAACCGACGCCATCGGCCTTGAAGTCCGGGATGCGCTTCTCTGCTGCCGCGCCCACCATGCGCGGCGCGCGCTTTTCTACTATCAGGCGGCCTATCCGCAGGCACGCATCCATGTCATTCCCGTCTCGGATCCCGACATCACAAGAGACAACTGGTATCTGACCGAGCACGGCAGGCATACCGTCCTGGGCGAGGTCAGGCGGCTCGGCTCCCAGGTGGAGGAGATCTTCGATTGCTTGATGGAAAACCGGGAGCCGCCTGCGCGCAACACGAAGCCCTGGGCTTCGGAGTAAAGTCCGACTGCAAAAACATTTCAGGAGCGTGACGTTATGCACCGTCATCCCGTCTTGCGAGTTTTCCTTCTCCTTCTTCTCCTTGCCCTCGTCGTCTACCTTGCCATCTTCTGCTCCGTTCTCTGGAAGCAGGCGCATGTGCCCAAGCCTGACAACGACTTTGACGCCATCATTGTGCTGGGCGCGCAGGTCAAGCCCAACGGCGAACCCTCCCTGCAGCTGCAGTGGCGTCTGGATGCCGCCTTTGATGCCTACCAGGGGCATCCCTGCCCGATTGTGGTATGCGGCGCCAAGGGAAGCGACGAGCCGGACGCGGAGGCCCATGTCATGGCCGCCATTCTCCGGGAGAAGGGCATCCCAGAGGCGGACATACTGCAGGACGACTCTTCCTTTAATACCCGGCAGAACCTGCGCAACGCATCCCGGCTCCTTGAGACGCTTCACCCAGACACCGTCCTTGTCGTCACCTCGGATTATCACCTGCCGCGCGCACTCGCGCTCGCACAGGATGAAGGCTTTCTGGCCGTGGGCATCGGCAGCCCTACCCTGGGCGGCTACTGGTGGCTGAAAAACCACGCCAGAGAGAGCCTGGCATGGGTCAAGTACTGGCTGGAGCGCTACCTGAACATCCGTCTGTAACGGAAGTAGGAGAGGAAAGCATGGACGCACAAACGATCCTTGGCAGACTGAAGGCGTGCGGCATTCCCGCAGATGAACGCATCGCACAAGGCCTTTGTACCTATCACGCACTGCTCATGGACTGGAATACCCGCATGGACCTGACCGCCGTGACCGAGGAAAATGAGATGCTGGATAAGCATTACATCGACTCCCTCATGCCGCTCACCCTGGGCGACATCCTCCCTCGGGAAGGAAGCATCATTGATGTGGGTACCGGAGCCGGCTTTCCCGGCATGGCGCTGGCGATCGCGCTTCCCACGGCCCGCTTTACTCTTTTGGACAGCCAGCAGAAGCGTCTGAACTTCCTGCAGGAAGTGATCGACAGCCTGCATCTCACCAATGTCAGCCTGGTTCATGCGCGTGCCGAGGACGGCGCGCACACCAAGGCCCTTCGCGAGTCGTTCGATCTGGCCGTTGCCCGCGCCGTGGCCCCGCTTCCTGTGCTGGCCGAATATCTGCTCCCCTATGTGCGCATAGGCGGCAGCGCACTTTGCTGGAAGGGTCCTTCGGTGGAAGATGAGCTCACGCAGGCCCGTACCTCCGTCCATCTCCTCGGCGGCAAACTGTGTCCGGGCCTTCCCTATACCATTCCCGGCCGCGACTGGGATCATCGGCTGATCCCCATAAGCAAGGTTGCCGGGACGAGCGCGAAATACCCCAGGAAAGCGGGCACCCCCTCCAAGTCTCCTCTGGGAACGCCCTGACAGAAAATCTCCCAAAACAAAACCAAGCCGGAACCCCTTGCTCTTTGGGATTCCGGCTTGGTTTTGCTTGTGCATGGACTCGCCTTACTTCATTTGCTGGAGCCGCAATACCTGTTCCTTCAGCACCTGCTTGCGGAGCCCTTCGGGAGGATGGACGGCACCGGAAAATAAGCCATGGTGGATCGCGTCATCCATCACCAGAGCTCTTTGGATATAGCTCTCGCCTCTGATATGCACCATATCGCGGACTTCTCTCACATTGGTTGTGCCAAACATCATGGGATCGACGTAAAAGGTCAGCATATCCTTCAGTTCTTTGCGCATATTGGATGCTTCGCCCGTGAGGATGATCCACTCCACCAGGCACGAGGCTTCGCAACCATTGTCCTCGAATGCATTGATTGCCCGCTGGATCAGATTCACATGTTTCCTGGGAGAGAATACCCCATCCAGGTCCAGCTGGATCAGCATCCGGCATACCCCGTTGCGAACCCCTTCCGCGATAGAGGCCTCCTCCAGAAAGCTCATGGTTTTCTCTATGTCTCCGTCATAGCAACCATAGAGCACAGAGGGGAGCTGTTGGGTCAGAAAGTCACCCAGACACGCCAAATCTTCATCAGAAAAGGGATAGAGCCAGCTCAATATACTGTCATAGAGCGCTGTCTCGTGTGTCTCCGCGGCAAAATAGCAAATTGCCATAAAGTTCTTGATGTCCGCTTCCTGGATCTCTAATTCCTGCTGTGACAGCAGTTCCTCAAAATATTCACAGAAGAAAGGCTTCATCTGGGGAGCATATCTTCTCAGCGCCTTGCGGTCTGCCTCGAATTGGCAATCCAGCCCCTCTTTAAAGTGTGACATGAGTTCCTCCGGAGAATGATAAAGGTCTGCTCCATCGTAGAACTCTGCTGAATCATTGTTCCCGAAATCAGGGAATAAGCGCGACAGATCAAAATGATCATCCTTGAAGAAGGGCAAATCGCCCAGGATCCGGTCTAAATCGTTGTGCTCGTCCTTCATAAGTGCACCTCCTACGTCCCTGCCATTCTACGGATATCCGTCGCTTAAGGCAAGAGTGTATCAAACATGGAAACCAGAATGCCGAGGTGACATTCCCTTTTGCACACGCTTTTTCTTCTGGCGGATACGGCGCACATGTCGTATGTTCCCTGTCCTATCTGTCCCTCTCCTTTGGGCATGTCCCCCTTTGGAGAAACCGTTTGACGCCTTTTCAGGCAGGTTGTATAATTCCCTCGTCCCGCTGATGTGGTGGAATGGCAGACACCGGGGACTTTGAAGCAAAAATCGGAGCATCCTGTAGGGAAACCACAGGTATGAATGCTGGCTAATTCGGCGAACACCCCCTGCGGGCAACGCCGAGCCAAACCGGGAAACCGGAAGTGTGTAGAGACTATATACCAGCGGCCTGCAGCCCGAAAACGGGTATGGTCAAGACATAGTCCAGACTGCAACGCGCCTGTGCGCGGCTTTGGCAACAGAGTGCAGCAAGAAAATCCCCTGCTTCACGGCGTGCGGGTTCGAGTCCCGCCATCAGCACACAGCGCCCCGAAGGCGATCCGCCCTTCGGGGCGTTTGGTTTGCCTCCTCTTTCGTGTTAGTGATCCGCGCAGCGCCTCTTTTCTCGAAATTCTTTATTTACACAGACTTAAACGTTTAAGTCTTCGCCGATACCTTGACATCAGGCCCTGTTGACTG
>JAFUZB010000324.1 GCA_017476845.1 Clostridia bacterium | reverse complement strand
TGCCCTCGAGGGTAGCCCCCGGAAGGATCTCTGCCTTGGCGGGCTGGGCGCCGTTGATGGCGGTGACGACAGCAGTGGATGTGATGGTAGCGCCGGATACGGTCTCGATGTCGGCGATATCCACAGGCAGGGACTTGCCGATGAACTGGTCCGTAAAGTCGGCATCCTGGGCGCGCTTGCCAAGGCCCTCTGTCTCATCGGGCGCATCCACACTCAGGCTGCCGATGGTGAGGTCGTCGGCAATGGTGAGGGTCGCGGTCACCGTGCCGGCGAAGCCCTGCGCAGTGCCGACCAGGGTGGCACCGGCGGCAATCGCATCGGGATCGGTCTCGGGTGCGGCGGCCGCTTCATTCTTACCGAACACAATCTCGCCGCCGTCTGTGCTCAGGACAGCGTTTGCGAAGGCGGAGAAGGCAGCATTCACGTCACCCAGCACAGCCTTGGAGGTGAAGGTTGCCCCGGAGAGCGCTTCGAAGGCACCGTCGTTGGTCGCGACGAGGCCGACAAACTGTTCGGCGAACTCAGGGTTGAGTGCGCGCGCACCGATGCCGGTGGTCTCCTGGAAGTCGGTGTCGCCGATCTTGACGGCCACCACGTTTCCCTTGGTGTCAAGGCCCAATGTCATGGCCACGGGGCCGGCGTAGCCCTGCTGACTGGCCGTCACGCAGTAGCCGATGATATTGCCGCTCTCATCCTTGGCGGCATAGATGCTGGATACCGTCTTGTAGGTAGCCGAATCGAAGCTGATTTCCTCGTAATCGGCGGCCGGCATGACAGTACTGAAGGTTTCCTGCAGGGCAGCCATTTTGTGCTCTGCGATGGGGCCTTCGGTGACGGCGTTGGTGATGGCAAGGATCAGTGCTGCAATCAATGCGATGAGCGCAAGGATGGCATAGGCGGGCAATGACGGCTTGCGAGTCTTGTTTTCCATGGGATGACCTCCACATCTAAAGTAGGGTTATCTAGAAAGAAATTTGGGGAACGAGGTGGGGACTCAGTAGGTTCTGAGTACGGTGAAGGGGAAGAGATCCTCAAAGCCGGGTGTCAGGGTGATTTCCCCTTCCCTTGTGATGAGAATGCCGTTCATACCGAGCCCAGTCAGATAGTCCAGCGCGGCATCCCTGCCCATGACGATGCAGGCGGTGGCCAGCGCATCAGCTGTCATGGAGCTCTCGGAGACGATCGTGGCAGAGGCCAGATCGGAGTCTGCCGAGATGCCGGTCTTGGGATCGAGAATGTGATGGTAGCGCACGCCGCCTAAGTCAAAGAAGCGCTCATAGATGCCGCTGGTGACAACCGACAGGTCCGCAAGGGTGACCACGGCGATGGATTCGCCCTCGCCGCCCAGGGGATCCCGAATGCCGACACGGAAAGCAGTGTTGTCAGGCTTGATGCCCACCGCGTAGACGTTGCCGCCGAAATTGAGGATGGCCCCCAGGACACGGTCGCGCACGTGCTCGGCGATTTTGTCGGCGATGTAGCCCTTGGCGATCCCGCCAAGATCAATCTCCATGCCTTCAGGAAGGGTGACGGTAAAGTCATCTCCGAGCACGAGGGCATCGTCATTGACCAGGGGGAGCGCAGATTCGAGCTCGGTCTGCGTGGGCATACGGTTGGTGCCGCCGGTAAAATCCCACAGCGCCGTGAGCGGGGCGATGGTGACAGAGAAAGCGTGACCGGAGGTATCTGAAACCTCCTTGGCGCGCCGGAGGATCTCCCAGGTCTCGGGATGTACCGTGACTGTTTCGCCGCCGGCATGATTGATCCGGTCGACATCCGATCCCGGGACCGTCTTGCTCAAAAGGTTTTCGTAATACTCGCAGTCATTCCATATTTCCTCCATCAGGCCGTCAGGAGCGCCGTAGAGAATGATGGTGACCACCGTATCAAAGTAGAAGCCGGTGCCGCTTGTGCGCTCATTCCCCGTTCCCGCGCCGTAGGCGGGAAGGGCAGACAGAAGAAGCACAAGGGCGGCAAGCAGGGAAGAAAAAGGCCGCAATAGCTGCTTACTGGGTAATGGCATTATCTGTATACACCACCAATTCCACACTGACCTGATTAGGCAGACATATAATGAAGGGACCGTCGGGCCGATAGTCGTAATTTTCCGTGGTGAGGTAGCCGGAGTGCACGCAGATCTGGTTGTGACAGGTCGCGCTCTCCATATAGACACCGCTTTCGGTGACAACGATGACGTTCTCCTCGCCGCCGGGCTGGGTGAGGGTGACGGTCTGGGGCTGGGAGAGGGGGACACGGAGCTTTTCCTCTCCGCCTACGGTAATAATGACGGTATCCTCCGTGATGGGGATGTCAGCGGGTGTCTCACTTTCCCAAAGCTCGGGAAGGAGCAGGGAAATGACGATGGCGAGGAGGAGAAGAGAGGCGGGAAGAACCAGGTTGATCTTTCCTCTGCGGATCAGTTTGTCCGCGGAAGTGTCCTCTTCCTTCATATATATATCATCTGATGCCTCTGACGAGGTCTGTAAAGCAGAAGCATCATTCGAGGGGGCGATATCGCGCTGCGACATCTTCGGGTTGGTCATGCTGTAAACCTCATTGTATTCTCTCATCCGCGCCTGACACCCTTTTAGGGGAAGGCGTGGACCGCAGACAAAGGGCTGCCAAAGGCCGGAATTCCTTTTCTGCAGGGCGATAAAAAGCCATGGTCCATTATAGGCATGCACCGCGGGGGTGTCAACCGCTCGCATGTGGGCGCATGTCCGAAAAGGGAAGAAAAGAACAAGAAAATGCAATGGAAGAAACACGGGCGCCCGTGGGTGTGACTCGGGGTCACGGAAGGAGAAAATCCAAGGGACAGCAGGCATTTCTGGCATATAACACAAGAGGAAAAACGGCGCAGGACAAGGCACCCGGGCGATTGACTTTGTGGAATGAAAGTCATATAATCGTTTCCGCATCCAGAGGACTGTCGTTTTTTGCATGCAGAAAATGCGATCATGATGATCATACATTTGATGCGGCAATCCGTCAGTTTCTGCAACGGCGAATGCCGCATTTGATTACCCAATTTTCAAGGAGGTTCCCATCATGGCTCAAATCAGGACTGTTGACGGCAATACTGCTGTCAGCCATGTCGCCTATGCTTTCAGCGATGTGGCAGCCATCTACCCCATCACGCCTTCCTCCCCCATGGCGGAAGTTGCCGATGAGAGTGCTGCACACGGAACACTGAACCTGTTCGGCCAGACCGTGAAGGTTCAGGAGATGCAGTCTGAAGCAGGC
>JAFUZB010000323.1 GCA_017476845.1 Clostridia bacterium | reverse complement strand
GATCTGCCGATAGTTGTTCTCCATGGAGGTGGTCTCGTTGGAGATGGATGCCAGAAGATCTGCACTCTCCACCAGGCGGTCGGCCAGGTAGGTGAGCTGTCCGCTCAGCTCGGGCATGGTGCGGTACAGATCGTACTCATAGTTGTAGTCGGGCTCGGATCCCGTTATCTTGATAATCTCGCGCTGTACCCGGCCCAGATACGTCGTGTCCTTCTCGGTTCTGCGCATGATTTCGCCGATGGGGCCAAGCTTGACGGTCGCGGTCAGCGTATGCGTGCCCTTTTCCAGATAGAACTGATAGGGTATACCGTCTGCATCCCTGAGCGTATCCCCGTACCAGTGACTGTCGTAGGGGAAAGCGTAGAGCTTCATTTCCTCAAAGGGGATCTCTCCGTCGATCATGATCTGACGGTAACTCGGCATACCGGGATCGGTGCTCTGAAGGACCTTAAAGTGAATGGCATAAAGCCCGTCCTCGGGGACATCAATCTCCCAGCTCACGGCCGCATTGCCAAGACGCCAACGGTAGCCACCGACAATGTTCAGTACACGCTCGGCGCCGGACTTGGGTTCAGTCAGGGGGTCGGCATCTGATTCTCTTCGGATGACATTTTCAGATCGCCATGCACTGTCCTCAGCTTGGAGCTTGACCACGGTATCCCCGGAGACAGCCTTGTAGCCTGCATCCTGCCATGCCTGCAGCTGGGAAATGTAGGTCGGATAGACCTTAGGCGCGACAAAGGCGATCTCGGAGAGAATGACAGGTTGGTCGACGTAGGACAGGGAAATCTCGTGTTCGCCCTCGGAGAGATAGAAGGTGAGAGGATCGACATAGATGGCCTGCTGGTCGACGCAGCGCACAGTCTGCCAGACCTGCTTTTCGTACATGTGCGGCCAGACTTCATCGCCGATGGCGTTCACACGCATCTTGCCATTCGCCTGCACCTCTTCCTCAAAGACGCGATAGAAGCACAGGTTGTTGGCTTCCTCAAAGGGAATCTCTCCGTCGATAGTGACCTTACGCTGCACCTTGGCCTCGTTGCCGCCCAGGGCAAGATAGGTTACCTGCAGTTCGTACAGACCGCCCTTGTCTACATTGACATGCCAGGTTGCCGTACTGTCGGTGTCACCGGAGGAGAGGACAGGAAAGCCCCCGTCCTTGGGCAGCGTGGAGGAGCCTTCATATAGAGGAAGAAAGACACCGAGCTCCGCCGCAGCGTTTTTCACGATCGTGATATCGCCCGAAAGGAGCGCATCGGTGACAGGCAGCTCAAGGCGTGTCCCTTCGGGTACCGGTGCATACAGCTCCGGATCCTCGGCCCATTCGGCCTGCAGATCCCCGTATTCCACCGCTGTTTCTACCGATATGGTGTATAGATCGGACCAGTCGCCCGCTTCCGCGCAGGCAGCTGTGATTCCCGAGAGCAGGATGAGACTCAGGAAAATCCCGGCAAGACGCTTCACGCTTCGTCCTCCCTTGACATAGGTTTTCTCGTATCTACTGGATGCTTTTGGATGCTTTGGATGGATAAGTATACTTGTGTATGGGTTATATGGCGCGTATCTGCACATTTTCGATGTCTGCCCATCCGCCCCAGTGGCCCTGCGTATTGATCACGTAAAGCCCGGGCCGTGCGCCGGTCCAGCCGCCGCACGCCATAGGGCAGGCTTCACCGAGCTGGACAAGTGCGTCCGTATTCTTTCCAAAAAAGAAGGTCACTTTCTCGTCCCGGACCTCCATGCGAAGGAGGATTGACTCTCCCTCCCAATTGTTTGAAGCGATCACGGTTTCGCGCACGCGCTCAGGCGTCCAGCGGTTGATCTCTGTAACCTCGCCGCGGATAAGACGTACGCAGCCGTCACTGAGGGTGATGGCATGGTAGGTATAGCCCATCATACAAAGTCCGGCCACATCCCCGGCCTGGGGGTGCATTGAGAGCACTGCATCCATGGTAAAGGCGGGATACTGCATGAGCTGGGAGAGGAAATTCCCTGCCTTGTAGGGGCTTTCCGCAGGGGCTGCATGCAGGCGCAGACCGGGATGCAACGCGGTGAACCAGTCGCTTCGGGGATTGGCCTGCCACTGCCATTGAATGCCAGGTCCGTCCCGGAAATCATCCGAGGTGGGAATCTGGCCGTCAAAGGGTGGAAGATCGATCTCGCCTGTCTGAACAGGGGAGGTGAGGTGACCCATGACGGGCCATGTGCTGCTCCAGTCTACGGGCTGCAGATGAGTGATGCGTCCATAGGCGTCTCTGTCCTGAAAATGGATGAACCAGTCGCCGCCATGCCCATCGTCTACCCAGCCGCCCTGGTGGGGGCCGTTGACTGGGGTATCTCCCTGCCTGAGTACGACTTGCCGCTCGTAGGGACCGTAGATGCTCTTCGCACGAAGCGCGAGCTGATAGCCGGGCTTGACGCCGCCTGCGGGACACAGGATCCAGTAATATCCATCTTTCTTGTAGGCCTTGGGACCTTCCACGGTGGTGTCCCCGTGTACGTCCCCGTCGTAGACGAGGCGCCCTTTGTCCAGAATGGACAGTCCGTCATCCGACATGCGATGGACGTACAGAATGTTGTTGATACCTGCTCTGCTTCCCGCAAACCCATGTACCAGATAGGCGCTTCCGTCTTCATCAAAGAGGGGGCAGGGGTCGATCCAGCCTACAACATCCTTGACGTGATGACATTCCCAGGTGCCCGCCGGGTCAGAGGCTGTAAAGGCGAAGAGGCCTTCATCCGGAAGACAAACATAGACGTAAAAAAGACCGTTGTGATATCGGATGCTCGGCGCCCAGGTGCCACACTTGTGGGCGGGCTTGTCGTATCTCTCAAAAGGGAGATGGCTGACCGCATAGCCGATCTGCTCCCAGTGCACCAGATCCCGGGAGTGGAGTACGGGAATCCCCGGGAGGTAGGTGAACGAGGAGGAGATCAGATAGAAATCCTCACCGACGCGGATGACATCCGGGTCGGAATAGTCGCCGAAAAGTATGGGATTGGTATATTGCATAGGCTGATTTCTCTCCCTATATCCAGGCACGTTGGTCAAGGTAGTGGTTTTCCTGCTCCTCAGATCGTTTGTGGCAAGCTATGCATTTTCATCCTAAAAGATATTTCCGCCTACTTCCAGGCATAGAACGCCCTGAAAGTGCCTTTTTCGATTTCAATGCGAATGGGCAGGAACCCTATGTGCTGCTCTGGAGATCCTATACTTAATAGGTAAGAACAGGTTGTCAATTCAACTGAACGGTATCCCTGGAAAGTGTTCCCACAAGGCATTGTACCCGACATCATGCCATGCGTCAATTGCTTTGCGTATCGAATACGGCGGAAAAACAGCCAATTTCGACACTTTTCATCCACGACTTTTTTCTGAGATCATCATGGATGACATCTGTGCGCTTACGGCGATGGCGATTGCCTGCCGTGCAAGAAACGGTATAGGAGTTGGGGGGGCATCCTTTTCGAGGGGCCCATCCGATAGGATAAGGAAAGAAGTTGGATTTGCATTGGAGATACTCACAACGAAGCTTACTCTCCAATATGCGGGGAACCGCATGGAAGTGGAAGCGGAGGGCATCAATGTCAAGAGGGACCACGTCGAGGCCTATGTTGTGTGGACTGGGACTGAGCCAACAACGCATGGGAGGGAGTAACGCGGCTCTATATGGAGGTCAAATCGTTTGGGAATCCAAAGACGAAGACATTAAGGTCTACGCCACCTTTGACCGAGCAGCGATGGAATGTATCAAACTATTGGTTGTACCCAAATACTACATATTTTCGATCATATAACGCTTGATTGTATACACGGTGAATCCTCTTGCCAGGACAAATGGGGCAATATGTAGAGGACCACAATCTTTACGAGCAAAGAAAGAAGCCTACAACGCTGAACATGAATTACATTCAACAAGATAATTCAAACAAAAATATTGCTTAAATAGCATTAATTAGGTAGAATTGAACTATCATATGCGGAGGTGAGACGGTGAAACTGCTTAGAGTGAAAGCCAACAACTTCAAAAACTGTTGCGATGACTTTATGATAGACATGACTCCGAAAGCCAGGAAATCGTCAGAGGATAAGGAGTACGAGTTACAGGAGATCGCGCCGGAGCTATACGCATTCAATACCGGAGCCTTTATCGGCAAGAATGCATCAGGAAAGACAACTGCCATTGAGCTGCTCGACTGCGTATACTCCATCTTGGGGGATTTCCGACTGGAGGATAAGCACTATACTTACGATGGTGTCAAACTGGAGATTACCTTTTTCCATGAGGATTTTGTATACAGGTATGAGACCGAACTTGCCAGAGGCAGAACGATGGGAAACCAGGCAGTCTTCCATAACGAGAGGATTTTCCGTAAGCCATACTATAAAACTTATGTGGATACGATCTTTGCGGATGAGGACTACGAGGAGCTGACAGAATTGGGTGACCTTCCAGAGGACACCTCGAACATTTTCTTTGTCCTGAAAAAGAAAGAAACTCGAGCCGTGTTCTTCGACGGTTACAGCGGAGAAGCTGATACCTACAGGCTTCTGTTCCTTGCGCTGAAGAACTACGACATCAGCAGAGACGTACTCACTAAGATCATCCGTATCTTTGATGAGAATATCAAAGAGCTGACAAGTTTGGATGACCATAACTATTGTGTCGTGACGAGGCAAGAGAAACAGGTGATGTCGGATACTCAGCTCATCTATTTCCTTTCCAGCGGCACGACAAAGGGAATATTGCTCTACACGCTGATGGTCGCGTCCTTGAAGGAAGGCTTCGATCTATTGATCGATGAAATAGACAACCATTTCCACAAGACCCTCGTAGAGAACATGATTAGCCTGTACAAGGACAAGAGCATCAATACACGCAATGCCACTCTTATCTTTACCACGCATTACTGTGAGGTTTTAGACCACATGGGCAGGCAGGATAATATTTGGGTCTGCCATGCAGACAACCAAATCCATCTTTCTAACATGTTTGAGGTATACCACATTCGCCCGGCACTGCTAAAGAGCAAGCAGTACTACAACAATGCATTCGGGACAGCTGTGAATTACAGTGATCTCATGGGGCTAAAGAAGGTGCTGAAGAAATAAACAGGCTGATCATGTGTGAAGGTCTGATACTGCGTTTCAGAAATAACAGTGCATTTAGAGACTGAAAACCAAAAGGTGTTTACGCACAAATGACAATGGATGATTTCACGGCAAGTAGTCGTTCCAAGAAAAGCAAGCGTGCTTGAGAAACTGCAAAAGCAGCAAGAAAACCTGGTGGGTTCTTGCTGCTTTTTGAATACGCATTGCGTTGAGACAAGCCGAATGTTTTTCCATACCCGCTCTTTATTTCGTTTCACACCCCTTCGGTTACGACACCCATCTTGGCAAAACGAAGATGATATCATGAGCAAATCCGTGTCATCTCAGCGAATTCGCAACAGTTTAGGGACATGATGGCCAACTATGAAACTCATTTGGCTGCCGTTACCGGGGAAAAGAGATCATCAGAAGTATGTTGTCAGACCGAGTCGGGTATATCGGTAGTATCCTCAATCAAGAGACGGAAAAGCTTAATAGCATTCTCGTCATTGCCGTTATAAACGCGTACGCTCAGATACATGTCGGAAGCATAGCTCCAGGCGGCAAGCTCGGGAATGGAGGCGACTGGAATACCGTAGAGATGTCTCTCTCCGCTGTCCTGATTTTTCCGCCAGCCCCGCTCAGCATTGATACCGAGGTTTTCTACAGTTTCCTCAATACCCTCAATTTCATCGAGCGCGACAAAGAGTCCCTGGGAGGCATAGCTCTGGAAAGTGTCACGGGGAAGCAGGAAAAGATCGCCTTCACCCGCCATGATACGGGTGGAAAGGACCATAGGACCGGAGCTGTCATCAGGCATGACATAGACAGCGGTCATCTCCTTGACGTCCTCAAGCTGCCCTTCACGAAGTACATCCAGATACTGCTGCGCACGCTCGGAATCGCCATAGGCATAGAGATAGACCTCAAGCTTTTCGTTCTCGGGGGTGCGCGGTTCGGTCACTGTATAGACAATATCCCAAAGAAAGATACACAGAATCAGCGAGAGCGCGTACATCCACCAACTGTACTGAAAATGCTGCTGAAGCCGTTTTTTGGAGAGTGTTGTTTTCATTAGGGTCACCTCAAAAGGGAAACGGGCAGCAGGCGCTGCCCGTTGTAGTTTACCTGCCCTGTGGTTTCATGGTGGGGAAGAGGAGCACATCGCGGATGGTGGGAGAATTCGTCAGGAGCATAACCAGACGGTCCACACCGAAACCGAGTCCCGCCGTGGGCGGCATGCCGTATTCCAATGCGTTGACGAAATCCTCATCGACCTCTGCGTGGAACCCCTGTGCGATCCTGGCCTCCGCCTGCAGTTCGAAGCGTCTGCGCTGATCGATCGGGTCGTTGAGCTCGGAGAAGGCATTGCCCATCTCGTGACCGGTGATGAAGTATTCGAATCTCTCTGTGAGATCCGGATTCTCCGGCTTGCGCTTGGCCAGGGGAGAAATCTCCACCGGATAATCAATGATGAAGGTCGGCTGCACGAGCGTCTCCTCGACGAAGGCGTCAAAGAGGGCTTCCAGGCACTTGCCGCGGCCGTCGGTCTTCTCGACCTCGACGTGCTGGCGTGCACAGGCGGCCTGACCGTCAGCATCAGTCTCCCAGGTGGCGTAGTCCTCACCGCAGGCCTCCTTAACGGCATCGGCCATGGTGATGCGCTTCCAGGGAGCTTTCATGTGAATGATCTGGCCCTGGTATTCAACCTCTGTGGTGCCCAGCGCCTTCATGCAGATGAATTCATACATCTGCTCGACCATTTCCATGCATTCGGTATAGTTGGAGAAGGCCTGGTAGGTTTCTACGGAAGTGAACTCGGGATTATGCGTAGCGTCCATGCCTTCATTGCGGAAGATACGGCCGACCTCATAGACCCGCTCAAAGCCGCCGACGATGAGGCGCTTGAGGTAGAGCTCGGTTTCAATGCGCAGGAACATGTCCAGATCCAGGGCATTGTGATGCGTCCGGAAGGGCTTGGCGCTCGCACCGATCTCGACCGTCTGCAGAACAGGGGTATCGACCTCAAGGAAACCGCGTCCGTCAAGGAACTCGCGGATCGCGGAGATGATCGCGCTGCGCTTGCGGAAGACATCGCGAACTTCTGGGTTCACGATGGTGTCGACATAGCGCTGGCGGTACCGTAGGTCGGTATCGGTCAGTCCGTGGAACTTCTCGGGAAGCACCTTCAGCGACTTGGTGAGCAGGGTCAGGCTTTCCGTGTGCACGGAGATTTCGCCGGTCTTGGTGCGGAAAACCTTGCCGGTGATGCCGAAGATGTCACCGATGTCATCGTTCTTGAAGGCTGCATAGGCCTCATCACCGATGTCGTCGCGGCGCACATAGAACTGAATGTCGCCCTCGCCGTCCAGGAGATGGGCAAAACTGGCCTTGCCCATCACGCGCCGGCTGGTCATGCGGCCGGCGATAGAGACGGTCTGCCCCTCCAGGGTATCGAAGTTCTCTACGATGTCCTTGGAATGATGGGTGACGGGATAGCGCGTGATGAGATAGGGATTGTTTCCGCTGTCAATGAGCCCCTGTAGCTTCTGGCGGCGGATGATTTCCTGCTCGGAGAGCTCAGGGGTATGCGGAGTCGTGGGATAGTCTGCCATGGTGGTGTAGCTCCTCTCAGGGGGATAGGAAGATCAGCGGGAAATATCCACGATCTTGAAGTGCAGCACGCCGACGGGGACTTCGACCTCGACCTTCTCACCGACCCTGTGGCCGACCAGTGCGTGACCGACGGCGGATTCATCGGAAATGCGGTTGTTGAAGGGATCGGATTCGTTGGCGCCGACGATGGCGTAAACAATGGTGGTTTTCTTATCAAGATTCTTGACGGTCACCGTGGTGCCGACCTGCACAACATCGGTGGTGATGTCCTCCTCGGAGACCACCTCCAGACGGGAAATCTCGTCCTGCAGATAGGCAATACGGGTTTCGTTCTCGGTCTGCTTGTTCTTGGCTTCGGTGTATTCCGCGTTCTCGGAAAGGTCGCCGTAGCTGCGCGCAAATTCAATTTCCTGCGCAATTTCATTGCGCACCACACTCAGGCGATGGTCCAGCTCGTCCTGCAGCTTCTGCAGGCCTTCTTTTGTGATGCGCTTTTTCTGCTGCTCTGCCATAATGCAAAGCACTCCTTTCTGCTTCCGACTGCCTGTTGTCAGGCGCTTTCGTTCAGCCCGCATTTTCGGGAGAATGAAAGAGGAACCGCGCTTGGCGGTTTAGGGCGGATTATAGCGGTTGCGTATCTGTTTGTCAACGCGCAAAGGATTGCCTTTCAAGGATTTGCGCCATGTGGAGACGGGGCTCAAGGGCTGTAGGGCGTACCTTTTGCACAGGGGGCAAAGGTGATATACTCCCCTGTGCCTGTGATGGGTGAAGGGGAGGAAGGCAAGGCAGATGGCCCGCAGGGAGGCAATATGGAAAAGGTAGAGAGAAAAAAACGCAGGGACAGGCCCGCGGGAACCAAATGGCTCCTACTGCTGATTCCCCTGGCCCTACTCCTTCTCATCGGGGGTATCTTGGTCTACCGGGAAGAGGGCAGGGTCAAGTTTACTCCGCGTACCTTCCGGGACGGTACGATCGTCTCCCGGGAGACAGATGAGGTCGCACGAATTGCGGTGACCCTTCCCAACGGGTCTTGGAGCGCCGTGCAAAGCATGCCCGGAGTACTGACCGAGGAGAGTGGGTTCACACTGTCCGCATTTTATTCTGCCACCTACCTTCAGGCGGCTGCAGTGGTAGGCTATGAGGACCGGTTTACCGAGGATGAGGCGGATTATGCCGAGCGCCTGGAGGAGTTCGGTCTCACGGAGAATGCTGTCCGCGTGGAGATCACCTACACCGATGGGGAGACACTCGGCTTTGCCATCGGTGATCGCTCCACGGAGGCGGACGTCAGCTACTACTATATGATTGCCGATACCGAGCCCGGACTTTTTGGGGTCTCGGTGAGCATGGCCGAGGACTGGAGGCGCGATCCGCAGGCGCTTCGGGAGTTTACCCAGCTTTCGCTGCAGTCCTCGCGCATCGACCGCATTGAGATTACGGATCTTCAAAGCGGAGGGGAGCGCGTATGGGCGCTTTCCGGAAGCATCACCGATGCAGACGCGTCGGACACTTGGGAGGTGTGTTCCCCCTTCCGGTATCCCGCGGACGGGACAGAGATGATTGCCTTTCTCCAGGCGATCGGGAATCTGCGCTTCGGTTCGCTCGCGGGGGATGCCGAGACAGTGAGAAAACAGACCCCAGGGCTGGAGGAAAAGCGCACGGAATTGAGATTCCATCTCCAGGAGGGCATGGGCACGGTCACGGGGGAGGACGGACAGGTGGAAACTACCGTGTTCCCGGAGGAGGAGTGCATACTCACCGTGTGGGGCGAAAAGAATGAACAGGTCCTTTACGTGCAAAGCGGGGAGGAAATGTATCTCATGTCCCTTCTGACCCTGGGCCCGGTGATGGAAAAGCGCCCGGAGGATACGGTCTCCAGGTACCCCGTACAGGTGGAAATCTCAGACCTGAGAAGACTGATCATAAGCGACAATGCAAGCGGCACACAGACGGAATATGTGATCACGCGCGAAAACGCAGATACGGAAGACGAAGAGGAGAGGGTGTCTGTCACAGAGAACGGTGTGGACCTGCCCTATGCGACATTCTCTGCGCGGTATCTGCCCTTGGAGATGGTGACGGTGTCCGGAAGGATTCCGGAGGGGTACGAGATTTCGGGCGACGCGCACACGGAATATACCTTTGAAAAGACAGACGGCACCGTGCACACCATCCGCCTGTATCCCTTTGAC
The DNA here is from genome assembly GCA_017476845.1 of Clostridia bacterium. GTDB lineage: Bacteria > Bacillota > Clostridia > Christensenellales > Aristaeellaceae > UBA2943. Next base: position 4,155 of record JAFUZB010000323.1, on the reverse strand, counting down.
CAGATGCATGACGCGGTGCAGGTGGATGACTATCCTGTCCTTTTCTATCTCATCCGCGGCGGTCTTCAACTGGACGGATGATGTGCTATAATGGCCTGGCCTGAAAAGACAGAGCAACAACAAAGGAGTCCTTTGCAGATGAGTAACGAACATGCCCAATGCCGGTATCCCCATGCCTACGGTGGACTGAAGCACCTGTTTACATCGACCATTCTAGAGGTTGCTTCCTTTATGATTGTGACCTTCGGCACGATTCTCCTGATGCTCGCCGAGGTCATTGAGACAACGAACGTGGATATCGGTCGGCTTCCGTCGGGAATTCATGGCATAGCCGGCGTGGAGGCCGGAGAGATTATCCTGAGCATCGGTGTGCTGCTGCATGCCGTGTCCGCCATTCTTCACCTCATTGGTCTGCAGCATGCCTCCGAGGATCACAAGATGTTCCGCTACGGTCTGAATCTGGTAGCCATCAGCCTGGGGACGATGATTCTGGCGGAGGTGCTTGGGCACACCGCAAGTGAGAGGATCAAGGAAATTCTGGAAAGAGTCGAAACCATCGCGGATATTCTCTCCATCTTCTTTGTCTGCAAGGGGATCAAGGAACTCACGGCTAGCGTGGGACGCAATGATGTAGCCAATGAGAAGCTGGGAAGATGGTGCATGATTCTCGTCGGCATCGGTCTGCTTGAGGAGCTCATCGGCATGTTCCTGCCCAGAACCATGCTCTGGCGCACCATGATCTCCCTCGTGCTGCGCGTGCTCGGTTACATACTCTATATGGTGTATATTTACGCAGGCTACTCGGCGCTTTCGCCGATGGCCGAGACCAAGGTGTAACTACAGGAGGAAAACGAAGATGGAAAGATTTGCGTGGATGGGCAGAATCAAACCCGGCAAAGAAGCGGAATACAAGCGCCGGCATGATGAAATCTGGCCGGAAATGAAGGCACTGCTCAAGGAGGCAGGCATCGGAAACTACACGATCTGGTCGGACGGAAATGTGCTCTTTGGCTACTATGAGTGTGAAAAGGGCATTGCGTTTGCCGAGAAGACGCAGGCAAACAGTCCCATTGTCGACAAGTGGAACGAATATATGCAGGACGTGCTCGAGTTGGAGATGGACCCGGAAACCGGGGCACAGCCCAAGCTCAAGCAGATGTTTTTCCTGGCGTAATTCTTGCAGTGAGTGATGCGAACGCAGAAAAGAGGGATGGGGATTGGGGCTGTTTTCCTTCAGCGACAAGTTCGCCAATTTCGGCGCGACAGCGGTGGACAATCAGTTTCTCGTGGAATACATGCCGTCGGCTACCGGCGATGAGGTCAAGGTCTATCTCTATGGCCTCTTTGCCTGTGCAAGCCAGATGCCGGATGTGAGTCTTGCGCAGATTGCCCATGACCTTGCCCTCACGGAAAGCGATGTCAAAAAAGCCTACCGCCACTGGGAACGGGTAGGGCTGGTGGAGAGAACCGGGGACAATCCGCTGTCCTACCGGTACCTCCCGGTCAACCAAGCGGTCTTCACCGGCACTGCGATGCCGGTGGATGACGGGTACGAACGCTTTACGGAGGCGGTGTACGCGGTCTTTGGAAATGACACGCGCATCCACGGCCAGCAGCTGGTCAAATACTACGAGTGGGTGGTGGAGCTGGGACTTCCCCAGGAGGTGGTCCTCATGCTCATCCGCCATATGATCTCCGTCAAGGGAAAGAACTTCTCCACCAAGGCTGCCGAAAAGCTCGCGGTCGAGCTTGCGCGCGAGAATGTCCGGACCATTGAGGATGCCGAGCAGGCGCTTTCCCACAATGTGCTTGTCCTGGAGTGCAGCCGCGCGGTGCTTCGCCGCCTGAACATGCGAAGGGAGCCCACCGAGCCGGAAATGGAAATGTGCTCTGGCTGGCTTAAGGAGCTGGGGTATACGCAAGCTGCGATTCTCGCGGCATGCGATGACACCACGGCAGCGGGCAACCCGAGCTTCAAATATCTGGACAGTATCCTCCGAAAGAAGCACAGTAAAGGCGAGGACACGGTCAGCCAGAAGCAGTACGAGGAAAAGCGCAGGGCGGACGAACAGCGGCGCGAACCGCTGCGCAGGGTCTATGAGGCGCTTGGACGGGGCGCAAACGCCATCAACGAGGGCACCCTCAGCGTATACTGGTCGCTTCGGGAAACCCTGGATAATGAAGCCGTTATCCAGTATGCGGCCGAGCAGGTCGGGCGCGCAAACGGCAAGCTGGAGGATGTCGTGAATATGGTCAGCAGCTGGGCCAAGCGCGGAATCCGTGACGAGGCCGGCGCGAAAGCCTATGTGGAAGCCTTCAGCAGCGAGCGCACGCTGCTTGTGAGTCTGGGGGATACCTGGGGGATCCGTCCCCCGTCAGGGGAGGCCAATCACAAGCTAGTCAAGAAATGGCGCGGAGCCGGCATGCCGGACGATGTCATCGTCCATGTCGCGGGCACGATGCGTGTGGATGCGCGGCACATGCCCTATCTCGATGCGATTCTGACAAGACTGATATCCCAGGGTGCCCTGACGATGGAGGCGGCGGACAAGGCGCTTTCAGAGCATAGGGAGGCCCCCACATCTGCCCCGCAGACGGGTACACGAGGCGGAAAGCAGGTTACGGAGAACAATTACGAACAGCGCGAGAACACCGAGCGCGGTGGGGACGATGTCCCCGCATGGGTGCTGGAGCGCAGGAAGGAGATGGCGGAACATGCGCAGGGAAATCCTGGACCAGCTCAGGAGTGAGTATGAGGCACAGCGCAGGGAGAACGACCGCCTCTTCTTTGCGCGTCGCGCGGAGGTGGAACAGAAGAGCCCTGAGATCGGAAGACTCATGGACGGGAGACAGCAGCTCATCTTTTCCTCCATCCGCAGCATGATTTCCGGTCAGCATACAGGGGACGTTGAGGAACAGATGGCGGAGATGAACCGGAAGATCCGGACGGGGCTACAGGAAATCGGGTATAGCCCGGATTATCTGGAGCCGCAGTATCGCTGCCCCATCTGTCAGGATACGGGATATGTCGGTGATCCGGTCAGAGAGATGTGCCAGTGCATGCAGCGTGAGCTGAGCCGACGGCTGTGCCGGGAGGCGGGGCTTTCCGGGCAGGAGGAGCAGTCCTATGAGACCTTTGACCTCTCTGTTTTCCCCGACACGCAGATCCCCCAGCTTGGCATGACCCAGCGCGAGGAGATGGACTATATTCGGGACAGAACCCTCCAATGGGTGCAGCACTATCCCGATGTGCGGGAAGCCTCCGGCGTCCTCCTCTGCGGTGCCTCGGGTCTGGGCAAAACCTTTCTCATGCATTGCATGGCGAAGGTGCTGCTGGACCGCGGCATGCAGGTGATGATCTTCAGCAGCTTCAAGGCGCAGGATATCATGCGCAAAGCCTATTTCAGCAGAGATGGGCAGAGCGATATGGACATGCTGCTGGACTGCGATGTGCTCTTGATCGATGACTTTGGGACGGAGCCGCTTTTGGATAATGTCACGGTGACGCAGTTTTTCAATCTCATCAATGAGCGGCAGACCAGGAGAAAGGCCTGCATATTCTCTACCAACCTGACACCGAAGAACTTGCGCGACCGGTATACCGAGCGCATTGCATCCCGGATGTTGGATGCCAGAAGCATGCTGCTCATTGAGCTGCGGGGCGAGGATGTCAGAAGGAGGGCGTAAGGATGGCTGTGAATATTCAGCTCTACTATGGGAAAAAGAACTTCGATGTCCAGAAGGCGCAGCGCTTCTTCAAGGAAAGGCGCATCACCGTACAGGAACTTGACCTCAAGAAGCACCGTCTGGGGGAGCGCGAGGTGCAGACCATGGCCAGGGCACTGGGCATGCAGAATCTCCTGGACCGGGAGGACAAAAAGGTCAAGGAGCATCCGGCCTGCTACTACAATAAGGACGAGGATATCCTCCAGGCGATCCTGGAGAACCCCTGGCTGCTCAAATGTCCCATTGTCCGCAGCGGAAACCGGGTGACGGCGGGCTATGCTCCCCAGATCTGGGAAACCTGGCTGGAAGGATGAAAAGTGCAGAGCGCACTTTTCCTTAAAAGAACTTAAACGATTAAGCAACATGTCGGTGCACAGCCGGGAAAGGCGTTCCCGGCAGCACAGGTTTCACATGGGGAAGACGCAATTG
>JAFUZB010000025.1 GCA_017476845.1 Clostridia bacterium | reverse complement strand
GAGAGACTGTCGGAGAACACACCGCCCAGATAGACATCGCAGCTGGAGAATGCGGTTTGAATGAAAGCTGCGCTGAGGACATCACTCTGGGCCGTGATCTGGTCAATGAAGAGAATCTCGCCCTCCTGCAGACTGGTGACATCTGCACCGCTTTTCATCACAATGAGGGCATATTCCCTCCCCGGAATCACGGAGGGGAATGTGACAGAATAGGTCTTTGTTGCTTCGTCGTAGGTGAGCTCTTCTGCCTGGGCAGCAAAGCACACGGAAAGGAGCAGAAGCAGAGCCAGAAACAGAGGGATACGTCGCATGGTTCCTTTTACCTCACAATCCTCGGATGTTTTTCAACGGGATGCCGGAGTATTGTGCCGTGTCTGAGATAGGACCCGGGCAAGATACACGCATAAACTTGGGCATCTTGTTGAAATTATACAGGAGGTGGCAGGAAATGCGCATCCAAATGCGAGTGCAAAAAAAGAGCGGATACAAGCCAAAATTTGGGATGGGCTCCTGATGCCGCAGAGCGTGAAGAAACAGCAGGGTGGAAGATGAATGATGGGAAAATCGTTTTTCTTCATGCAACCCCTCCTGCTGCCTGAAAGCGTGAAACCCTTTGCAAGACAAGGCTTTTTCAGGAAAAGGAAGCCGTGCAAATGATTGACACACCATAGGCCGGAAGTTATAATGAAGCGTCCCGGAAGCAGGCGGAAAAAGCCATCTTCCGGGGTACATAGCGTATCAGCCCTGCCTTTCAAGGAGAATGTATCATGCCGCGTATCCTGCTTCGGATTCTTGCCGTATTTGCCGTGCTCGCCTGCACGGCGCTTCTGGTGCCCTCCTCTGTGCCTCTTGCCGGCGCGGAGACCGAGACTATCCCGGTCGTTGAACCGGTGACGCTGAACGCAACGGAGGTCCAGCCGCTGCCCTTTGGCGAGGTTGCTCCCTATGCACCGATTCCCTCCGCCTTTTTGGAGAACGACGCAGGTTATCTTGACGATACGATCTCGGTGCGCATCGAGACCATGCGTGCCTATGACACTAAGATCTTCCTGACTTATATTCAGATTGCGGATGCTTCCCAGTTCAGGACGGCAGCGGCCAAGGCCGGTGCTTTTGATCAGGGAAAGGTGTCGAAGTCTCCCGTCAACGGCGATATTATCGCCAAGCGCGCACGCGCTGTGCTCGCCATCAACGGAGACTATTTCGGTGACCGCAAAGAGGGCACGATCGTCCGTAACGGTGTGGAGATCCGTTCTGCGGACTTCGGTGTCTTTGATGCACTTCTCATCGATTTTGACGGGGACTTCCACATTCTGAAGACACCGACGAAAGAGGAGTTTGCCTCTGTAGTCGACTCCGTCGGAGGAACAATGCACTCCTTCTCCTTCGGTCCGGGACTGGTTATCGACGGGGAAGTGCAGACGGACTACAATGCGGGAACGATGGGCGGAACCAAAAAGAAGGCGCAGCGCCAGGTGCTCTGCCAGATGGGACCGCTTTCCTACCTGATTGTGACGACACACGGTCCCGAACAGAGCGGTTCACAGGGTCTGACGCTGGTGCAGCTCACCGAGCTCCTTGGGCAGCTGGGTGTCCAGCAGGCCTATAATCTGGACGGCGGCTCCTCCACTTGGCTGGTGCTCAACGACAAGAAAATCAACCATAAGTCCAAGCGCGGCATTCAGGATATCATCTACTTCGCTACTGCACAGACGGAGGGCAACTAAATGGCCGAAGACATGCTGCCGCTTCTCTCCGTCGGTCCCTTTCAGGTAACGGCATATTCCCTGATGCTTACTCTTGCTGCGCTTGCGGGCATCGTATGCACCTGCCTTGCCGGAAAGCGGACAGGGACCGGAGAAAAGGCACTTCCGCTTGCCACACTCTCCGTCATTGCATCCATTGTCGGAGGCCATCTGGTGTGGTGCTTCACCATGTTCCCCGCACTGGATGTCGACTTTGGCGGCTATAGCTTTTTTCTGAAATTCTATGCGGGCGGCTATACCTTGTTCGGTGCCGTGTTCGCTGTGCTTCTTGCTGCTTTTGTGCTTTCCAGAAGATGGCAGATCTCTTGCGGAAGCCTCCTGGATACGTTAGTTCCGGGGGCAGCTGCAGCCCTGTGCATCGGCAGGTTTGCGGAAGCCTTCAATGGACAGGGCGTCGGACAGTTCGTGGAGGAGGATGGCCTTCGCTTCTTCCCCTTTGCCGTATGTACCTATATGGATGAGGAATGGTCCGAGTGGTACGTCGCAGTGTTTGTATTTGAGGCACTGGCAGCCCTTATCATGCTCATCGTTGCGCTGCGCTGCCTTGCGAAAAAGCAGCGCGACGGACGTACCGCGTCCATCTTCCTGTGCCTGCTTGGCGCAAGCCAGATTTTTCTTGAGCAGCTGCGCGCGGATGATCTGATCCGGTTCGGGTTCGTTCGCTTCTCTCAGCTGTGCTCTCTTGCCGTGCTCATGGTGCTCCATGGCATGAAGCTCGCAAAGGTCGGGGACACGGGACACAGAGTCATCAGCAGTCTGCGGCTTTCCTTCGCTGCGATCTGCATCGTGTTTATTGAGTTTGCCTTTGAGAAGCCGCAGTTTTATCCCTACCTGATCGCTGCTATGATCGGTCTGGCGCTGAGCTATACCGTACCTGCCGCGCTCACGTTTGCAAAGAAGCGGGGAAATGTCCTGCAGGGACTGATCGGTGTTCTTGCGGTCGGACTCTGCGCTGGCATGATTTATGTGCTCTCCCAGGGCTTTGACAACGAATGGGACTATCTCTTTGCCCTGATGGCGCTGTGCTGCGCCATTATGGCCTGTGAGGCCTGGCCGGGCAAGGAAGAGAAAGAGGCGAAAGCGTGTATCATGTGATCCATCCGGGCACCGCTACAGAGGGTGTGCCCCCAGAAAACTTCTTTATTGTCCAGGATGAGATGAACAACCAGGTAGGTACGGGACGCGTGATTTATCAGTTCACGCCGCATGCCGATCCGGATGTTCCGATCAACATGTATTTTGATATGAAATGTGCCCTGCCGGGACGCTATGTTCTTCTCGGTGCCCTGCTTGCCCGCGCAAGACAGCTGCGGGACGCCAATCCGCAGGCCCGTGCGCGCGTCTATACCATCGTGCATCCCGAGGATACCGAGTCCCAGCAGTTCTATACCTCATCCGGTCTGTCTCTGCAGCACCGGGAGTCGGTGGTTACCTTGCATGTGCCGGAGGCAGAGGGACGCGTTCCCATGGGCTGCCAGATCGTAAGCATTCCGGTCAATACGCCCGAGGAAAAGCTGGCTTTTCTATCCAGGCTTGCTGCCAATGACATACGGAACATAGACTTTGTGCTCCTTCAGCAGTTCATGCGTACCTCGCACTTTCAGCTCCTGGGTATACTGCGGGAAAACCAGCTGGCCTGTGAGCTGATGATGGTCGGAAACGGGGACAGCGTAGAGCTCATGAGCATCTATACCCACGCCCAGTACCGGCGTCAGGGGCTTGCGCGTACGCTTCTTCAGCGCTCCATGACGATCCTATCCATGGAAGGGGTTAAGTACTTCCAGGCGCGGATCATGACGCGCTCCCATCCGCAGATGGGGCTTGTGCGTGCGTTTGGTGCAGAGGAAACCGAAGCGATCTCCGTCTTTCCCGAGATGGAACTTTGAGAGGAGACAGGCATGGCAAAACTGTATTTCCGCTATGGCGCGATGGGCTCGTCCAAGACGGCGAACGCGATCATGGTACAGTATAACTACGAAGAGCGCGGGCAGCGCGTGCTCATGGTCAAGCCGGAAATGGAAAACCGCGATGGTGCGCGCACGGTCATGAGCCGGTGCGGGCTGAAGACCGAGTGCAGCTTCATGGAAGAGATTATGGAGATGGATCTGTCCGGCTATGCCTGCATTATTGTCGATGAAGCGCAGTTCCTCACCAAAGCACAGGTGGAGTATCTGGTCCGCATTGTCGACGAGATGGATATTCCCGTGATCTGCTATGGCCTTCGCAGCGATTTCCAGGGCAACTTCTTTGAGGGCAGCCATTGGCTGATGGCTTGGGCGGACACGATTGAGGAGCTCAAGACCATCTGCTGGTGCGGACGCAAGGCGACCTGCAATGCACGTGTGTTTGACGGCAGAGTCGTCAAGGAGGGAGATCAGATCCTCCTGGGCGGTAATTCCCAGTATATTTCCCTGTGCAGGCGGCATTGGGTCAAAGGGGATGTCGGCCCGTTCCGTGATCTGCACCTGGGCGACTGAGTCAGCGTATGCGGTACGTAAGGTGTTATGCAGCAGTTCTTCTTTTTCTGCTGCTTTTTCTCGTTCGGGATGCGGTGGCTGAGCGCCTGTATCTTGTGGGCAAGACTGAGGATCTGGGCGGCTTCGTACAGGCCTTTCAGGGGGAGCAGGGCGATCGCGTCTGTGTCCTTTGGAGAGTGACGGACAAGGAAAAGAAGCAGGCCATCGCCTATCTTGGCGAAAATGGGTTTGCGAAGGAGGACATTGTCTTCCTGGGATGCGCCCCTGTCCAAGGAAAGAACCTCACCCCAGAAAACCTGGACAGGCTATGGGCGACCAAAACGCAGACGGCATCTCTTGCCTCCAGAGTGCGAAGGCTGGAGCCGGAGGAGATTGTGTACTATACACGGACACCGGAAATACGGGCTTTCCTGTCCCGCTTTACGGAGACGGTCGCCTATGCTGCGGCGGATCCCGAGGTGCGCAGGGCAGAGATGAAGGAGGATGAATACCTCTACGAAACGCCCGGACTCCTGGACGGTATCACCGGAGAGAGGCGGCTTCTGACATATCCGTCCCTTCAGGAGCATTTTGTCTCCATCTACGGGGATCCGGATTTGCCGGAGATACCGGACACCCCTGCAAGGGACAGCGAAGGCTATCTTCTGGAAGGGAAATATGTGTATTCGGATGCGGAGGGAGGCCTCTGTGCGTATCTCTCTCCGGCCCTTCAGATTGTCATTGTGCGAAGGGAAGCACCTTCTCTTCGCTGGTACGAGGCGGACATCCGTAGAAAGCCGGAAGGGGACAGTCTGCATGTGGTGGCAAGCGAGAGCGGAAGGGATATACCTCCCGAGCAGCTTGCACAGGAAAGCAGAATGGTACTTGGCATCAACGGAGATTATTACCGCTATCGTCTGAACTATGGGCGGCAGAGCGGGCTTATCGTCCGAAAGGGCGAGGTTCTCTTTGACACCAAAGGGAAGACGACCGGAACGCTTCTTCCGCCCCTGGACACCCTGAGCCTGAATGCCTCCGGAATGTTTCGCTTGGATACGGCAGGGGAACTTGATGGAAAGCAGGCGCTGGATATTGGAGCGGAGGACGTACTCTCCTTCGGACCTATCCTGGTCAGGGACGGACGCATGCGTATGCTGCGGCAGAAGAACCGCATGAACCGGGAGCCCAGAACAGCCATCGGGGAAATTGAAGAGAATCACTATCTCGCTGTGGTCGTGGAGGGGAGACTGAAAGAGTCCAAAGGCATCAGCCTGGACGATCTTGCCGGTCTCATGCTGTCGCGCGGCTGCAGGGAAGCCTTCAACCTGGATGGCGGACATACTTCCACCCTGGTCTTTATGGGAAGGCGACTGAACAGCATAGGCGATCTTCAGGGAAACGGGACAACAAAACCCAGGGCGATGCGTGAGCTTCTGGGTATTGGAGAGAGTGCGGAGGTAAAGAATGATGAATAAGAGCCTACAGCGGATGGGTGTCCTTTGGTGCGTGCTGCTTGCGATGAGCTGCTTTTGTGCATCGGCGAAGGCTGCCAACTTTTCCATCACGGCGAGTACCTGGATCGGTGAGACCGAGGTCACAGTGAAGAGCCGGTTTGTCAATGAAAAGCACACACTCTATCTTCCAGGAAACTGGGATATCACGCAGGTTTATCTGGAAATTGCAGGACAAAGCAGCATCCGTGTCGGAGATACGGTGCTGACAAGCGGCCAGGAGAACGATCTGAGCACATGTCTGGGGCTCAAACAGCGCTACTATAATGAACGCGGCAGGCAGATGTCCGGCACACTGTCCATACTGCATGGATCGGAGATGCCGTCCATCCACTTCACTGTGGACAGTAAGCAGCTAAGTCAGGTGAACAAAAGCAAGAACAACGTCATTGAAGAGGGAAATTTTCTCTATGTGGAAGCGGACGGCAGTATCGCCTATGACGGGCCGCTGGCCTCGCTTAAAGGGCGTGGCAACTCCACCTTTGCCTACTCCAAGAAACCCTATCAGGTGAAGCTTCCAGAGAAGGTGAACCTGAGCGGAATGGGAAAGGGAAAGACCTGGCTGCTCATTGCCAACTGGCTGGATCTGAGCCTGATGCGCAATCAGGTCATGCTGGACTTGGCACGCGAGGTGGGGATTCCGAATGCGCTGTCCTGCCAGATGGCGGACGTGTATTTCAACGGCACCTACAACGGGCTCTACCTTGTGACAGAGAAGATCCAGGTTGGGAAGAAACGTGTGGATATCTATGACCTGGAAGAGGCTACCATTCAGGCGAATGATACCCCGGTGGAGGGGACAAAGAGGATTGATGAAACCAAGTCAGAAGGGCTGGCGATTCTTCGCGCTTATGCGATCCCCAATGACCCGGAGGACATCACAGGCGGCTATATTCTGGAGATTGAAAAGAGCTACCGCTTTCGGGATAAGATCACCAATGGCTTCCGGACCGAGAATGGCATCTCTGTGACGGTCAAGGAGCCAACCTATGCCAGCAGGGCGTAGGTCACGTACATCGGGAAGATGTTTTCGGATTTTCACAAGGCCGCGCTCGCAAAGGATGGCTACAGTCCGGATACGGGAAAGTACTATGCGGATTTCATCGACATGGAAAGCTTTGCGCTGAAATGGTGGATGGAGGAGTTCAGCAAGAACTACGATGCCTATGCCTCCAGCCAGTTCTACTATAAGGACGTGGACAGCGTAAGCGATAAGATCTTTGCTGGTCCGGTCTGGGATTACGATCTCTCTCTGGGGAACATGTATGCGGATAACTTTGTGTACGGTACTATGCCGGACCGGGACTATGTTGTGACCCATTCCACGAAACAGGACAATCTCTATCGGGCACTCTATCAGCATGAGGATTTCCGGGAGATACTGACACAGATGTATCGGGAACGTGTGCGCCCGGCCATCGCTGAAATGCTTGGGCTGACGGACGATGGAGAAAACCAGGTACTGCAAACCTTTGATGGGTATATGGACGCCATGGATGCATCAGCACAAATGAATTTCACCCGTTGGCCCGAATCTCTCGTCAGCGGATACTACAAGAAATCTGGCCAGACACATGCTCAATCGGCAACATATCTCAAGAATTACATGCTCAAGAGGCTTACCTATCTGGACAGTGTATGGCTGGAGAAGGAAAACTGATGGTTCTGGATATACGTATGGCGGAGGCTGAGGACTGGGAGAGATATGTGTGCCTTGACACGCATATCTCCCAGGAGACCTTTCTGCGGAAAGTAGATGCGAAGGAATGCATGGTTGCCCTCGCGGGAAACCGCGTGTGCGGGGTGCTGCGCTACGGCATGTTTTGGGACGAGATCCCGTTCATCTATCACCTGTATGTGGCGGAGGATATGCGCAGGAAGAAAGTCGGCTCACAGCTCTTGTGCGCGCTTATGATACACGCCGGCTTGAGGGGATGCGATCTCATCATGACCAGTACCCAGGCGGATGAGGAAGCGCAGCATTTTTACCGGTCCTTCGGTTTCAAAGACGCGGGTGGCTTTCTGATTCCGGTTCCGGGACATGAGCAGCCTCTCGAGCTCGTTATGGTCAAACCCCTTGCATTTGAATAGTGACATGCGAAAGAAGACTGAAAAAGCGGACGGGTACAAAAGCAGCAGGAATATAAGGCTCCACAAGCAGTGAAAAAAGCGCTTGCCAATTTGGACAATAGATGCTAAGATATGCATCGTTGCCCGCGCTGATATAGCTCAGTTGGTAGAGCGCATCCTTGGTAAGGATGAGGTCGGCGGTTCAAATCCGCCTATCAGCTCGCAAGAAAACCCTTGAAAGCACTGTGCTTTCAAGGGTTTTGCTTACCCTTGGAACTTATGCGCGGCACGTAAAAGGGCACATGGTCTGAACTTCGAAGAACAGACGAGCATCAGTTCGGCTTTTTCGCGTAGGACAATACAATCCTGTGGCGGAAGGAAGCTGTGAAGAAAGCAAGGGTGGGAAGGGTCGTCCTCGTGCGTGCAGAGAAAATGACTGCAGATCCTCGGCCAAACTATGCAGAAACGACCGAAAAAGGGATAAAACTGCGGATACTATTGCCAAAACAGTGCAGATTGCGTATCCTACAGACAGCCTTGCAGACCTTCAGACGGAATGCTGCAGACAAGAAGGAGGAATCTCATGTTAGTCAATACAAGAGCCAAGATCGGCGTATTCTCCATTGCGCTGGGGGCATACCTTCCGCAGTTCCCTTCGCTGGTTCCCGAGTTCGAAGGCCAGTATGAAGATTTCAAGAAGTTGATTCCAGACACCGTGGACCTGATCGATGGCGGCATCGTCACCACCAAGGAAAAGGCGATGGAAGCGGGGGACAAGTTCCGCGCTGCGGATGTAGATCTGGTGATCCTGCAGCTCCTGACCTATGCGACTTCCTATAATATGCTCCCTGCGGTCCGCGACCTGGATGTGCCGGTGGTGCTGGTGAATGTGCAGAAGAAAAAGGCACCGGATTACCCCAACACGGACAATGCGACCTGGCTGGGTGAGCTCTACGCCTGCGGCGCCGTGGGCGAAATGGTGGCTGACCTGGAGCGTGCGGGCAAGCGCCATGCCGTGATTACCGGTGTCGTTGAGGGCGGAGACCCTGAGGTCGAGGCTGAAATCCTTGACTGGTGCAAGGCAGCACAAGTCCGCCGCCGTTTCCGCAATACCAATATCGCCCAGATCGGACGTCCCTATCCCGGCATGATGGATCTCTACATTGACGAAACCAACCTGTATCACCGGATGTGGCTGTATACCAAGCAGTTCGACTGGGAAAAGATGTGGGCCATCGCCGACAATATCACCGATGAGGACGCCATCCGTGCCAAGGCCCAGGATATCCTGGATACCTTTGAGATTGAGGGCGGGGCGACCATCGAAACGGTATGGGATATGGCCAAGTATGTCGTTGCCTTTGAGCAGTGGGTAAAGGACGAGCAGCTGGGCTTTGTGGCCTCCCACTATGACGGCTTCGCGCAGGGCATTGCAGGCAAGCTCGACTCCATGCTCATACCTGCCTTCTCCATGCTCATCAAGCAGGG